>NZ_JBSGXB010000365.1:0-6804 GCF_053609185.1 Streptomyces sp. NPDC054956
CCACGCGCCCGGCCGCAGGCACCTGCCCGACCCGACCCCGTCTTCACCGGAGCCACCGTGTCCTCTTCGCACTCCTCCTGCTGCACCCCGGGGCACGACGCCCAGGCCGGCGCCCTCACCCTGCTCGCCACGCCCGCGGCCCCCGCGCCCCGGGCCGTGCGCGGTCTGCTCGACCTGCCCGGGGGCCGCTTCCTCATGGGCACCGAGGACGCCGACGGGTTCCCGGCGGACGGCGAGGGCCCGGTCCGGGAGGTGGAGGTGGCGCCGTTCCGGATCGCTCCGACGACGGTGACCAACGCCCAGTACGCCACCTTCGTCAAGGCCACCGGACACGTCACCGAGGCCGAGGAGTTCGGCTTCTCCTTCGTCTTCGCCGGCCTGCTGGCCGGTGAACTCGCCGCCACCGCGCCCTCCGTGGCGGGCGTGCCGTGGTGGCGGGCGGTGTCCGGCGCGAGCTGGAAGCACCCCGAGGGGCCCGGGTCGTCCGTCGCGGCCCGGCAGAACCACCCGGTCGTCCACGTCTCGTGGAACGACGCCCGGGCGTACTGCGCCTGGTCCGGGACCCGGCTGCCCCGTGAGGCCGAATGGGAGTACGCGGCCCGCGGCGGCCTGGAGCAGCGCCGCTACCCCTGGGGCGACGAACTCGCCCCGGGCGGCCGGGCGCTGCTGAACATCTGGCAGGGCGAGTTCCCGACCGTGCACACCGGAGCCCACCTCGGCACGGTCCCCGTGAAGTCGTACCGCCCCAACGGGCACGGGCTCTACAACACCGTGGGCAACGTGTGGGAGTGGTGCGCGGACCGGTTCGCCCCGGGCCACGCCTCCCGCACGATGCGCGGCGGCTCGTTCCTCTGCCACGACTCGTACTGCAACCGCTACCGGGTGGCCGCGCGCAGTTCCAACACCCCGGACAGCTCCACGTCCAACATCGGCTTCCGCGTGGCGGCCTGAGGGGAGGTCAGTCAGGGGTCAGGCCGGGCGGACGAGACCGGCGACGTGGTCGGTGACCATGTCGAGGATCTCCGCCGCGGCCTTGTCGTCTCCGAGGACGAGGAAGTTCAGCGTCACCCCGTCCGTCATCGCCGCCAGATAGCGGGCCAGTACGGTCACCGGAACGCTCAGCTCGAACGGCGTGATCCGGCGCAGTTCCTCGATCAGCTCGGCGTAGGTCTCGCAGTACAGCTCGTACTGCCGGCGGGCCAGGTGCCCGAACTCGGGCTGGCGCAGCGCGTACTGGGTGAGCTCGTAGGTGAGCATGTGCGCGCCGGGGCTGGCCGCCACGTGGTCCCAGTAGGCCTGGAATCCGGCCCGGATCGTCTCGTGCAGGGTGGGCCTCGGCCGGATCGCGGCCTTGACGATCGTGACGTAGTGCGCGGTGATCGTCTCGATGACCGACTCCAGCAGCGCCTGCTTGGAGTCGAAGCAGTAGTGGAAGACGCTCAGGGACACGCCCGCCTCGGCGGCGATGGACCTGGTCGTCGTCCGGGACACCCCGTCGCGGGTCATCGCGCGGATCGCCGCCTCCGTCAGCTGCGTACGACGGTCGGTCAACGGCATCCGTGCCATGTACGGGTCCCCCTTCGTTGCGGTGCTGCCCCGAAGGGGGCGTCCGGGAGCAGGCAGGCTCCCGGACACCCCCTTCGACGCCGTCAGCTGCTGTATACGCCGACTTCGTACAGGGAGTATCCCCATTGGGTGCCGCGTCCCGCTCCGTGGACGCGTACGTAGCGGGCCGGAACCCCGGCGAACCTCGCCGTGTCCACCCCGCCGTCACCCGCGGTCGTGGACCAGGCCGTCTTCCAGTCCGTCCCGTTCGAGGAGACCTCGATGCGGTACGAACGCCCGTACGCCGCCTCCCAGTCCAGGGTGACCCGCTTGACCAGGTGCTCGGAGCCGAGGTCGACCTGCAGCCACTGGTCGTCGTTCCACTCGCTCGCCCAGCGGCTCGACCGGTTGCCGTCGAAGGCGAGGCCGGGCGCGAAGCTGACGAAGGGGTTCCACCACTCGGACGTGCTCGCGGACGCGGGCTGTCCGGCGGCGAGGTTCACGCCGGCCTTGTGCTGCTCCGACGCGCCCCACGTGCGCAGGTAGGACTCGGCGCCCTTGAACAGGTCGTCCACCACGCCCTGTCCGCCGACGATGCGGATGTCCTCGATCCAGTCGGGCACCAGGCCGTAGTGCGAGGCGCCGTCGGTGTTGAGGTCCCACGTGCGCTGGCCGGTGGTCTGCTTGTCGATGACCGAGCCGCCGTCGGTGCTGCGGAAGGGGTACACGACCGGGTTGGACACGCCCGCGCCGCGCGGGCCGGGCCAGCCGCCGACACCGTTCATGTCGGTGCCGTAGCCGTAGCCGACGTTGTACTTCTCGCGCAGCGCGTCCGTGCGCTTCGCCTCGGCGCTGAAGCCCTCGGAGCCGCCCATGTACGCGGCGGCGAAACCGCCGAGCTTGTAGAGCCGCTCCATCCAGCCGAGGTCCATCCAGCTGTGCGAGGAGATCACGCCCGGGTAGTTCTCGGTCTCCATGATGTCGAAGGCCTGGCCGGCCGCCTTGACGCTCATGTGGTCGAGCTCGAGCATCATCTTGCGCTTCATCATGCCGCGCACCGCGTAGTCGCCGAGCGCGGTGAGACCGCGGGTGTTGCACTGGGCGCCCGAGGCGTACGAGGGCACCGTCACCCCGGCCGGCAGCTCCTTCTCCGCCGAGGCCGCCGGGGCCAGGCCGATGGGGTTGTCGTGCTGCGGGCCCGTGCACTGCTCGGTCTTCCAGAAGGTGCCGGTCGACAGGAACTGCCCGACGTTGATGGCCGTTCCCAGCGCGCCCTCGTCGAAGCGGACCCCGCACAGGGCGTTGTCGAACTTGTGGCACAGGAACATGCTGCGCACGCCGAGGTTGTACAGCTCGTCGAGCCCGCGGTCGATGTCCGCCTGGCTGCACTGCGCGATGTCGAGGATCTGCTTGCAGCCGAAGGGCTCGGAGGTCTCGACACCCAGGACCACGGCGAGCTTGCCCTGCTTGACGACCTCACGGGCCTGCGCGGAGTCGGTGACGATGCGGAACCACCCCTTGCCGGGGCCGCCGTACATCTTGTCGATGTAGGCCTGCATGTCGTAGGTCTTCTGCGCCTCCAGACGGATGGCGGTCATCTCGTCGCAGCTGCGGTCCTTGAAGAAGTACACCGAGCAGATCACGCCGTTGGTGACGAGGTCGTTGACGAGCACGCGCTGGCCACCGCGCCAGGCCCGCTCGATCCAGGCGTAGTAGTTCTGCTGGTGGGTCAGCGAGTCGTGGGCGGGCCAGTCCTTGAAGGTGGGCCAGCCGTCGGGGTCGTGCTTGCCGTCCCCGCCCTTGGTGACGAAGTCGAAGATCGCGAGGCTGCCGTCCGGGTAGTGCTCCGGACAGTCCTTGAGCGCGTCGGCCACCCCGCCGTCGGAGAACGGCTTGCCGCAGATCAGCCGGCCGCCGAAGCCCTCGTTGGACATGATGTGGTCGTGGGCGTCCACGAAGCCCCGTACGTTGCCCTGGGCGTCGGTGCCCTTGAAGGGCTCGCCGGTCACGTTGATCTGGGAGTCGGGCGCGGGCCGCGCGGTGGGGTTCCACCACCCGGCGTCGGCGGCGGCCGCACCCGGCACGGGGCCGAGGGTGACGGCCAGCAGGCCGAGGAGCAGCGACAGGACCGCCAACGGCTTCCGTCTGCGGTGCGGGTTCGAGTGCGGTTGTCGAGTCATGGCCACTACTCACGTCCTCGGTTCGGCGGAGGGCGCGGTCGAGGACGCGGCGCAGCGGAGGCGTGATAGCCCCGATGGCCGGTTGTCATGTCCCGCGCAAGCATTGCGTCGAGAATCGCTACTGCCGGGTACAGAGTCAAGGGTCCGGGTCACATGACCTGATGCCGCGTCACCTTACGCGCCCTCGCGCTCCTTTTCGACGCGAAGGACGAGACCGGTGGCCCGGGCGGCGATTCCGGGCCACGGAGGGGCCGCCGGGCGCGCCAGGAACGTACAAGACCGCGGGAGCGCCCGCCCGGCAGCCTGATGCCATGAACGACGACAAGAACCACGTGGCCACCGGGGCGGGTCCGGGCGGGCCCGTCCGCTTCGACACCAAGATCGCCGTGCTGCTGAGGGAAGACCTGGAGACCTGGCAGCGGCTGAACGTGACCGCGTTCCTCGTCAGCGGGCTCGGTACGAGCTCTCCCGAGGTGGTCGGCGAGCCGTACCGGGACGCCGACGGGACCCCCTACCTGCCGATGTTCCGCCAGCCCGTACTGGTCTTCGAGGGCGGCAGGGAAACGGTGACGGCCGCGCACGAGCGGGCGGTGCGGCGCGGAATGCCCGTCGGGGTGTTCACCTCGGACCTCTTCGCCACGGGTGACGACCGGGCCAACCGGGCGGCCGTGGCGGCGGTGCGGAGGGACGGGCTCGACCTGGTCGGGATCGCCGTGTACGGGCCGCGCAACGCGGTGGACAAGGTGCTCAAGGGTGCGCGCATGCACTCCTGAACGGCGGCGCGGGGCCCCGTAGCGGCGGCGGGGGCGGTGGGTGTTTTTCGGCCACCGCCTCCGTCGCGCGTTCGCGTGTTCTCCGTTTCTGCTGCACCGATCCGTGTGCCCCAGACACCTCCGCCCCGTGGATTGCCATGCCCGCGGCCCTGGCTGGACGGCCGCTTTCCGGCCCAGCACGGCTGGTGAAGGGGGCGGCCCGGTGTCTCGGCCACGCCTTCTGTTCGTTTCATGGGGGGACGTCGAAAGGCGTCAGGCACCCGCGCCCGCGCCCGTGCCGGCGTCCGCGTCGGCGGAAGCACTCGCCGCGGAGCGGGACGGCGGTGGGCCCGACGCGGTGACCTGGCGCCTGGTCGGGGCCAACAACCACGAGCTCGGCCGCAGTCCGTACGTCCATCGCACCCTCACCGCGTGCTGCGCCGCCGTCGAACGGCTCCAGGGGCAGATCGAGGAGGTCACCCCGGTCGTGGCCATGTCCACGGACGCGGGAACCGGAGCCGGCTCCGGCATCGGGGCCTGGACCCGGCAGCTCGTCCTCGACGAACAGTGCGTCGCGGTCGCCTTACGCCCCTTCCGCCGCCAGCGCCAATGCCGCCACGGCCTCCAGCTGTTCCTGTCTGCCGCCGCGGAGGCGCAGGTGGCCACCGGAGTCACCTGCACCCGGCGGCTGCGCGGTCCGCGACTGCCCGGCGCCGGTGACGCGCCGGGGCCGGCCCTGCGCGGGGAGGCCCGAGATGACCACGACCACGGTGATCCCGCCGGCCCGCGTCGACGGGGACCACGGGCGGCTCCGCCGGCGGTGACGCCGTCGGCGTCTCGACCAATGGCTCGGGCGGCTCCACCGGCGGGTCCGGGGGCAGCCTCGCCGGCGCCGGCGCCGCCACGGTCGGCCCGCTCGGCGCCGGCCCCGTCGCCACCGGGGGCGCGCCGTCTGGTGAGCCCGCCACCGCGGCCCTGTCCATCCTGGGCGCCCTGCTCCTGGGCTCCGTCGCGGAGGTCGGCCCGCGCGGCCACCTCCGTCACGAGCGGGACCTCCGGGTGGGGTACGCACAGCTGCGGGAAGGGCTCGCCAACGCCACCGCGCCGCTGGGCCCGACGAGCCCGGGCAGGCCCGTCGCCCTGCTGGAGACACCGCAGATCGGCCTGCTCTAGGTCGTCCGCGAGGCGACGACCCCGAACTCGCCACGCCCGCCCAGCAGTCCGGCGGCCGCACCCCGGGCCGCCTGGCCGCCGACGAGGCCCCGCCGGCGAGCCGGACCTCGGTCTGGTTCCCGCTGGCCCTGTGGGCCCGGGCGCTGCTCCTCGCCGCGGCGGGCCTGGCCTGGGCCCGGCTCCGCCGGGGCCGCGCGCACTCCTGGCCGGTCGTCAACCGGGTCTCCCCGACGATGCCGGGCGGCCGGGCGACGGCGCTGATCGGGCCCTCGGGCTGCGGGAAGTCCACCTTCCTGCGGATCCTGCAACCGCATGCACGAGCTGATCCCCGGCGCCGAACTGGCGGGCGAGGTCCTGCTCGACGGCGAGGACGTGTACGCCCGGGGCCGCCGCCTCACCGACGCGCGCCGTCGCATCGGCAGGGTCTTCCAGAAGCCGGCCCTTCCCGGCGATGTCGGTCTACGGCAACGCCACGGCGGGCCTGAAGCTGACGGGCACCCGCGCCACGGGAGCCGGGAAGGACGCCCTGGTCGAGTGGACGAACCCTGCTCGGCCCTGGACCCGACCAGTGCGCCTTCTTCCTCGCGGCCCAGGGCGCCCCGGGGCAGATCGTGGAACACGGCCCGACCCGGGCCGTGTTCTCCACCCCGGCCGACCCCCGCACCTCGGACTACGTGCAGGGCCGGTTCGGCTGACCGGGGCGGGCCCCGGCCCTGGCGGCGGCGATCGCGGCCGGGGCGCCGGGCCTCAGGGGATGCGCCACTGCTGGGCCTTGCCGGAGTCGCAGGTGACCACCGTCAGCTGGTTGCCGGCGCCGTTGGCCGTCAGGCAGCCGCCCTGGAAGCTGATGTCCTTGATGTAGTAGGCGCCCGACGTCGGGGCCTGCTCCAGGTTCCACCACACCTGTCCGTCGAACTCGCCGGCGAGCTCCACGCGGACGGTCTCGTTGAACTGCGTCAGCGCGCGGTTCATCGCGGGGCCGGAGCCGCTGCATGCCGTGAAGGTGTCGTAGTTGCCCTTCGCGTGCACCCAGCCGAAGCTCGTGGTGCCGCCGAGGACCACCTTGGCGCCGCCCTGGGGGCTGCTGGTGCTCAGCCCGATCTTGAGGCCGCTGCCGACGTTGGTGATGGCGCCCCAGCTCGCCCCGCCACAGC
>NZ_JBSGXB010000366.1:0-6683 GCF_053609185.1 Streptomyces sp. NPDC054956
GCGGGGCAGTGTGCCAGACGGGGGCGCGAAGGGCACGTCACGTGTTCCCGTGGCGTGCCCGCGGGGGCTCCGGGGTGGCCCAATGGAGGCAACGGACCGGACGGAACGGCCGCCCGGTACCCCGAACAAGGAGAAAAGTCATGGCTGCCATGATCCCCCTGCGCAAGTCGCTCCTCGTCGCCGCCTCCGCCATCGCGGCGCTCCTCGGCGCCGGAGCGGCCCACGCCGCACCGAGCTCCGCCCAGCTGGCCAACGACCCCTCCGGGGCCAAGGTGCAACGCACCAGCGTGCTCGGCGGACAGGACCATTCCAGCCAGTACTACTACCACTACGTACAGGGACGGTAGCCCGTGCTGTCGACCCGTGTGCCGCCCGGCCCCTCGGGGGCCGGGCGGCACGGCCCCAGGCGCACCTTCGAGCGGGACCACCTCGGTTTCCTGCTCGACCAGCAGCGGTACGGCGACGTGGTCCGCCTCGACGACGACCTGTACCTCGTGAACTCGCCCGCCCTCGCGGAGGAGGTCCTCAAGCACACCAACACCACCTACGCCATCAGCCGCGACCTGCTGGGCGAGGCGACCGACGGAGGCCGCGCCTCCGAGGACCTGGCCCTGTGGATGCGGGCCCGCGCCCTGGCCGGGCGCGGTCTGAACCGGACCAGCCTGCGCGCCGCCGGCGACCGCCTCGCGGCGACCGTCGCCCGCCACGCCGAAACCTGGCACGCGCGCGGCAGCATCGACGCGACCCCCGCACTGGAGGACCTCACCGCCCACCTCATCGCCGAGTACTGCCTCGGACCCGGGAGCGAAGAGGTCCCCGGGCTCCTCGCCCGCCTGCAGGACGCCCTCCTGCCCCCCGCCCTGCCGCTGCCCGCCCGCTGGCGCGCACTGCGCAGGCGCCGTCTCCAGCGCATCGGCCGCGACCTCGAGGACGAGGTGTCCCGCTTGATCCGCCTGCGCCGCACGACGAGGCGGGACGACTCCCCGCCGGTGGTCGCGGACCTGCTCATCACCGCCTGCGACGAGGGCGCCATCACCCACGAAGGCGCGACCAGCGTCGTCGTCGCCAACCTGTTCGCCGCCCACGAGACCACCGCCGCCGCGCTCGGCTGGCTGCTGCTCCTCCTCGACCGGCATCCCGAGGTCCGTCGGCGGGTACGGGACGAGGCCGACCGGGAACTCGCGGGCCGGCTCCCCACCGCGGCCGACGTGCCCCGGCTGGCCTTCACCGAAGCCGTCGTGAAGGAGACGCTCCGCCTCTATCCCCCGCTCTGGTTCATCCAGCGGACCGTGGAGGACCCCACCGAGCTCGCCGGCTTCCCGCTCCGCCCCGGCCAGGGAGTCGCCGTCAGTCCCTTCGTCCTGCACCGCGACCCCCGGCACTACGACCGGCCCACCGCGTTCGCCCCGGACCGGTGGATCGAGCGCCCGGGCAACCCGCTGCCCAAGTACGCGTTCATGCCCTTCGGCGGCGGACCGCGCGCCTGCCTCGGAGCGCTCTTCGCCACCACCGCCATGACCGTGGCCACGGCGACCCTCACCAGCCGCTACGAGATCACCCGCGCACCCGGCAGCACGCCCGCCTTCGGCACACGTACGATCCTCCAAGCCGACGGCCTGACCCTCGACGTCACCGGTCGCCCCGGCCCGCCCGGCGCTCCCCGGCCGGCCACCACGGCACGGCGCGAAGAGGACCGGGCGATGCGGTGTCCCTTCGGCGGCGGGTGATCCCGGGCGGTGGCGTACCGCAGCCGCCGCCCGGGATCATCGCAAGGGTGAGGATCAGACCCCGGTGAGGTGCTCGGGGCGGACCGGCGTCCTGTTCAGCTCCAGGCCGGTCGCCGCCCGGATCGCCGCGATGACGGCCGGGGTGGACGACAGGGTCGGGGCCTCGCCGATGCCGCGCACCCCGTACGGGGCGTTCGGGTCCGCCAGTTCGAGGTAGTCGACCGGGATGGTCGGGGTGTCGAGGATGGTGGGGATCAGGTAGTCCGTGAAGGAGGGGTTGCGCACCTTCGCGGTCTTCGGGTCGACGATGATCTCCTCCATCACCGCGACGCCGAGGCCCTGGACCGTTCCGCCCTGGATCTGCCCGATGACGGAGAGCGGGTTGAGCGCCTTGCCCACGTCCTGCGCGACGGCCAGCTCCACGACCTTGACCAGGCCCAGTTCCGTGTCGACCTCGACGACCGCGCGGTGCGCGGCGATGGCGTACTGGACGTGGCCGTCGCCCTGGCCGGTGACGCGGTCGAACGCCTGGGTGGGCTTGTGGCGCCACTCCTCCTCGACCTCCACGACCTCGTCCTCCAGGACGTCCACGAGGTCGGCGAGGACCTCGCCGCCGTCGGTGACGACCTTGCCTCCCTCCAGGAGCAGTTCGGCGGTCGCCCACGCCGGGTGGTAGGAGCCGAACTTGCGCCGGCCGATCTCCAGGACCTTCTCGCGGACGATCCCGCAGGAGTTCTTGATGGCTCCGCCGGTCATGTACGTCTGGCGGCCGGCCGAGGTCGAACCCGCCGAGCCCACCTGCGTGTCGGCGGGGTGGATGGTCACCTGCTGGACGCCGAGTTCGGTACGGGCGATCTGCGCGTGGATGGTGACACCTCCCTGGCCGACCTCCGCCATGGCCGTGTGGACCATCGCGACCGCTTCGCCGTTGATGACCTCCATGCGGATCTTCGCGGTGGAGTAGTCGTCGAAGCCCTCGGAGAAGCCGACGTTCTTGATGCCGACCGCGTAGCCGACGCCTCGGACCACGCCCTCGCCGTGCGTGGTGTTGGACAGGCCGCCGGGCAGTTCGCGCACATCGGCCTCGCCGTCCGCGACGGCCCACTGACGCTCCGGCGGCAGCGGGCGGGCCTTGACCAGCCGCAGCAGTTCGGCGACCGGGGCCGGGGAGTCGACGACCTGGCCGGTGGGCATGATGGTGCCCTGCTCCATGGCGTTCAGCTGACGGAACTCGACCGGGTGCATGCCCAGCTTCGCCGCGAGCTTGTCCATCTGGGCCTCGTACGCGAAGCAGGCCTGGACGGCGCCGAAGCCGCGCATCGCGCCGCAGGGCGGGTTGTTGGTGTAGAGGCCGATCGCCTCGATCTCGACGTCGTCGAGGACGTACGGGCCGACCGAGAGGGAGGCCGCGTTGCCGACGACCGAGGCCGTGGAGGACGCGTAGGCGCCGCCGTCGAGCACGATCTTGCACTTCATGTGCGTGAGCTTGCCGTCCTTGGTGGCGCCGTGCTCGTAGGAGAGCTTCGCCGGGTGCCGGTGCACGTGGCCGAAGAAGGACTCGTAGCGGTTGTAGACCATCTTCACCGGCCTGTCCGTGCGCAGCGCGAGCACGGAGGCGAGGATCTGCATGGAGATGTCCTCGCGGCCGCCGAACGCGCCGCCGACGCCGGCCATCGTCATGCGGACCTTCTCCTCGGGCAGGCCGAGGGCCGGGGCGATCTGCTTGAGGTCCGAGTGCAGCCACTGGGTGGCCACGTACAGGTCGACGCCGCCGTCCTCGGCGGGCACGGCGAGGCCGGACTCCGGGCCGAGGAAGGCCTGGTCCTGCATGCCGAAGGTGTACTCGCCCGTGACGACGACGTCGGCCTTCTTGGCGGCCTCGGCGGCGTTGCCGCGGATGATCGGCTGGTGGTGCACGATGTTCGGGTGCGGGACGTGGGCGGCGTGGTGGTCGTCGCGGTCCTCGTGGACCAGGATCGCGTCCGGGGCGAGCGCTGAGGCCTCGTCGGTGATGACGGGCAGCTCCCGGTACTCGATGCGGATCTTCGCGGCGGCGCGGCGGGCGGTCTCCGGGTGGTCGGCGGCGACGAGGGCGACCGGCTCACCGTGGTGACGTACCTTCCCGTGCGCGAGGATCGGCGTGTCCTGGAACTCCATGCCGTAGTTCTTCACCGCCGGCAGGTCTTCCCACGTCATGACGGCGTGGACGCCGTCCATCGCGACGGCCTCGGAGATGTCGATCAACACGATCTCCGCGTGCGCGACCGTGGACCGCAGGACCTGGCCCCACAGCATCTCCTCGTGCCACATGTCCGAGGAGTACGCGAACTCGCCCGTGACCTTCAGGGTGCCGTCCGGGCGCAGCGTCGATTCGCCGATTCCGCCCTTCGTCCGGGAACCCTGGGTGACGTTGGCAGGAATGCCCGTAGTGGTACCGGCCATGATCGAACCGCCTCTTCCTGATGTTCTCGACGTTCCTGTTCCTGGGACAGCACCGGCAGCCGTGCCGCCACCCCCGTGCGCGGCACGCTGCCCGGCGTGCTGATGCGCAGAAGTAGACAGCTCCGCCGACGGGTTGAGGCAGTCACCGATCGCTCAATACCGGACACTCCGTCACCTGTGGACGAGTGTGCGTTCCTCCGTTCCCACCGCGGTGAGCTGGGGTGATGCCTGTTCCGGAAGGTGGGGGCGTGAGAGGGTGGCGCTCATGCGGCTACGCGAACTTCTGGACACCGACGAGCTGGGGCTGACGCTCCTCGTGGGTGGGGACGGTGACGGGGACGCCGGCGGCGGTGCCGGCGGCGACGCCGACGCCGGCGGCGGGGTGCTCGACCGCGCCGTGCGCGCCGTCCCGACCATCGATCTGGCCGATCCCGGCCGCTTCCTGACCGGCGGTGAGCTCGTCCTCTCCGAACTCGCCTGGTGGCGGGAGGACGGGGACGCGGAGGCGTTCGTGCGCGTCCTCGACCGGGCGGGCGTCACGGCCCTCGCCGCGGGTGAAGCCGCACACGGGTTCGTTCCGGACGACCTGGTGCGCGCCTGCCGGCGCCACGGGTTGCCCCTCGTCGCCGTGCGACCGGAGACCTCGTTCACCGCGGTCACCGAGTACGTCATGCGCCGTCTGCCGGGCCGTCACGACGGAGAGCTCGCCGCCGTGGTCGAACGCCACCGACGGCTCCTCGCCGACCGGAGCACCCTGGACTCCGTACTGGAACTGCTGCGCAGCAGCCTCGGCCTCGACGTGCGCGTCCTGTCCGCGACCGGCCGGCAGATCGCCGGGGACCGGCCCCTGCTGCACCCCAGGACGGCGACGGCACTGGCCGGACGGTACCTCTTCGCCCGCCGCTCGGGCGAGGCGGCTCCCCATCGGGTCACGGTCGGGGACCGGCTCCACTCCCTCGTGCCGGTGCGCGCCGCCGCCGGGGAGCGGGCGGGCGAGCTGGGTGACTGGCTGCTCGTCGTGGAGGCCGACACCTCGGCCTGGCCCGCGGCGGACGCGGAGCTCCTCGACCGTGTCGTCGAGCTCGTCACCGACGCCCGGTGCGCGCACGACCGGGCGAAGGTGGCGCTGAACGACCTGGCCCGTCAGTTCCTGGACCTGCTGCACGGATCCGTCCCGCCCGACGAGATCCCCGTCCGGCTGAGCAGCACCGCGCAGGCCGTCATCAGCCAGAAGGACACCTGGCAGCGCTGCCGGTTCGTGGTGGCCCGCGGAGAGTGGGAGCCGGCCAGGCCCGTCCCTGCCGCGGCCCTGCGCGTGCTCCTGGAGGAGGCCCTGGTCCGGCCGGACGGCCCGGCGCCGGTACCGCCGGAGGACATCGCCGCCACCGTCGACGGCGAACAGGCCGTGCTCTTCGTACTGGCGCCCGCGCCCACGGACGGGCGCCCCGAGCCGGAACTCGACTGCGCCGCCCTCGAACGCCGGCTCGCCGCGGTGCTCGCCCGCTGGCTCGGCCCGCGGGGCAGCCTCTCCGTCGGCGTCAGCCCTCCGGTGGACGCGCCGGGGAACGCGCGCCGGGCACTCGAAGAGACCCGTACCGCGCTGCGCGTCGCCCACGACGGCCCCGGGCAAGTGACCGTGCGCAGCACCGGGGACCTCACCTCGCACATCCTGTCGCTGCTGCCCCTGATCCCGGTCGAGAACCGGCGGGCCTTCGCCGCCCGGCTCCTGGGCCCCCTGCGCGATCACGACAGCCGCCACCGGACCGATCTGGTGCTCACGCTGGAGGCGTTCCTCGACTGCGACGGGTCCTGGACCAAGTGCGCCGCCCGGCTCCGTCTCCACGTCAACTCGCTGCGCCAGCGCGTCACCCGCATCGAGCAGCTCACGGGCCGGAACCTGGCCCGGCTGGAGACCCGGCTGGACTTCCTCGCGGCCCTGAGGATCGGCTGACCGCGGCTGACCGGTGATCCTCGCACCGCCCGCCCCCGACCAGGTGAAATCCGGCCGCGTGCACGCCCGGGGCCGCTGGGCGGGTGAGCGGCGCACCTAGGACGGCGCGGGCCGTCGCTGCCACCGGGCACACCACCACGGCCCTTTGGAAAGGGACTTGAGACATGAGGCGGCACTCAACGGTCCTGGTCGCGGTCGGGGTCCTCGCGCTGGGATCCGCCGGCACGGGGAACGCGTACGCGAGCCCGGCCTCGCCCCCGGGGTGCCCGACGGCGGAGATCTTCGCCACCGACAACACGGCGATCATCACGGCCCCGGAAGACCCCCGGCTGCGGACCCGCCTGCGCCGCTTCGACCGCGAGGTGCGCGAGATCATCCGCACCCACGGCGCGAAGCCCGGCTCCTCGACCCTGCTGGACGGGGTCTTCTGGTCCGAGGACCTGAAGCAGACCACCTACGAGCGGTCGCGCGAGTTCGACGTCAACCGGGTCGGCCCCGAGGGGCTGCACCACATCGCCGACGTCATCCGCAAGCAGTATCACCAGGAGTCCGTCCTGACGTTC
>NZ_JBSGXB010000367.1:0-6624 GCF_053609185.1 Streptomyces sp. NPDC054956
CTGTTCCGCAGGCCGCACGGGTTGGCGTAGGTGTACGTGTAGCTCAGGCGCCGGCCCTGCCACACCCCGTCGGCCGTCACCGTGACCGGGTCCCACTCCCTGGTACACGCCGCGTCCGAGCGCGGCTCGGCCAGTGTGTCCAACTCGGGCCCGTTGGCCCTTAATTCGCGGCAGGCCGCGGCCGGGGCCGGGTGCGTTCCGCCGGGCCGGGGCGCGCAGACGAGGGTGACCGCGCGCCGCACCGTACCGTTCGCGGCGTCGTCCCCGTCCACGACGCTCAGGACGAGCGCGGACGGTGCGTACAGGCCTTCGGTGCCGACCGGGGCCGCGCCGGCGGTGCCGGCCGTGCCGGACACGGCCAGCACGGTGAGGGCGGCGAGCCCCGTGGCGGCCAGCGAAAGCCCCGCGGGGCCCCTGGTGATGGATCGCATGGCGAACACTCCTCGCGTCGTTGCGTCGGATAACGGACGCGAGTCTTGCCCATGCGGAAGCGGAACGCCCGTTCGCACCTCTACTTCTCGTCACCGAACGCACACGCATGACCGCAGACCGCAGCGATGCCCGGCCGCTGACCTGTGGGGGAGCGGCCGGCGGAATCGGCCGAACACACCCGCTGCCGGCGGGCGCGGCCCGCGCTCAGCTCGCGGCGGCGCGCGGGGCGAACTGGTCCAGGAGGCGGGTACGGGTCTGGTGCAGCCGCAGCGCGAGGACCCGGCCGACCCAGTGGCCGATGGCGGACCCGAAGGCCGGATCGGCGTCCATGAGCATCCGTACGGTCGTGGCGTCGAACTCGTAGGCGCGGACCGGGGTCATCGCCTCGGCGCCCAGCTGCCACACGTACGGCGGGAACAGCCAGGACCAGCCCACGAGCTCGCCGGGGCCCAGGCTCTCGATGGGGGTGGGCCGGCGGCCGGGGACCGGGATCTCCAGGGTCACCGTGCCGGAGCGCACGATCCAGAAGGATTCCGCCCGGGCGCCCTCGTCGAAGATCCGCGCACCCTCGCGAAAATTGACCTCACGGGCGTGTGACATCAGCCGTCCACGGTGTTCGGTGGACAGAACCGCAGCGATCCGGATGGGGGAAGGTGTGCTCACGACGGCCTCCGATCGGGACCCCCCGCTTCCCCCAGTGTCGCCGACGCCGGAGCGATTCCGGGGCACGGTGTGGGAAGGATCGGCCGATTCCGGGCGGAACAAACCCCTCCGGGCGCTACGGGAAGATATTCGCGGAGCCGGGGCCCGCCCGGGAGGCCGTCCGGAAGGCCGTTTGGGCGGTCGTTTGGACGGTCGTTTGGACGGTCGGTTGGGTCGGCGTGCGGAACCCGGCGACCCGGACCGGTCGTGCGCTATTCCTCCGCGTTGGCCTCCAGGCAGGCCAGCTCCATCGCGTCGAGGACGGCCTCGTGGCTGCGGTGGCTCAGCTCGGAGACGTTCTCGATCTGCGCCGTCGCCCAGGAGGCCAGGGCCATCACCAGTACGCGCAGCCCGTCGGTGCCGAACTCGGCGAGGATCGCGTCGGCGGTGAGCATCGCCTCCTCGGGCACCCGCTCCGGAGGTTCCATGCCGGCGAGGCCGCGCAGCAGGGTCAGGGTGCGACGGGATATCTCCGGGGTCATCCTCGCCAGCCGCAGGTCTTCTTCGTCGTCCATCACGCACCCACCCTCCGGTCCCGTGCCCGTACGTGTGCCCGTCGCCGGGCCGGCCCCCACAGGGCACCGTAGAGGGACACGGCACCTGGAGGGGCGGCAATCGCGAGAACCGGCAAGGTCCGAACGGGGCGGCCTGGGTGAGGGCGGGCAAGGTCCGAACGGGGCGGCCTACGCCTCCCGTGCCCCGGGGCGTGTTCCCGTTGCCCCGAGCCGCTCCGCGAGCGCGGGCAGCCCCGGGCCCGACAGGAGCGGCAGGGCCGCCGTGTCCCGGCCGGTGACCAGGAGCAGGAGCGCGGAGACCGGGCCCCGCACGGGCGAGCCGCCTTCTTCGCCCGCCGTCCAGTCGCAGTCCGTCGCCTCGAGGCGGAACCCCGCCAGCCGCCGCCGGGCGCGGAACGGGAACCCCATCGACCAGGCCCGCTGCGCGGCGGTCATCGCCGCATCGGCGGGCATGGCGCGGGTCCGCCCCAGCGGGACCGTGATGTCCTGCCCGTGGACCAGGATGTCGAGCATCGGCTCCAGGTGGCTCACCCCGGGCGCCTTCCGGCGGGACCCGGCCATCGCGCGCAGCTTGGGCGCGTACTCGGACACCGGGCGCACCGCCTCCCGTACGGCCGTGTCGTGGATCATGCGGTCGAAGCTGCCCCGCGCGCGGACCGCGGCCACCAGGACCGGGAGGGCGCCCAGTTGGGCGAGGGTGAGATGGGCGGCGACCTCGCGCACCCGCCACCCCGCGCACAGGGAGGGCGTCTCCCACTCCTCCGGGCTCAAGTCGTCCAGCAGGTCGGCCAGGGACAGTCGCTGACTGTCGATGGTCCGCCACACGTCGTCGGGGTTCATCATGTCGATCGACCTCCCGGGTGGCTGCACCGATGCTGGATTTCAGTCAGCCTCTCTGTCTAATGTTGGTCAGAGGGACTGACCAAGTCAAGGGTGGTGCGCGATGGCCGGGGCCGAGGCTGAAGGCGAACTCAATCTGGGGCTGCTGTGCTTCATCGCCTACCGGGCCATGGAGTCGGGCGTCTTCGACGCGCTCGCGGCGGCCGGCTACGCGGACATCACCGTTGCCCAGGGCCGCGTTTTCGCGCGCATCGGACCGGACGGCACCCGGGTCACGGACCTCGCCGAGCAGGCGCACATCACCAAGCAGACGGCCGGCTTCCTCGTCGAGCAGCTGGAGCGGTCCGGCTACGTCCACCGCACCCCCGACCCGAGCGACGCCCGCGCCCGGCTGGTCCACATCGCGCCCCGGGGCGCCGAGGCCGTGGCCGTCGCGCGGGCGGCGGAGGCCGAGGTCGAGGCCGAGTGGACCCGCCACCTCGGCAAACGGGGAACGCGGCAGCTCCGCGAGGCCCTGACACGGCTCCGCGAGGTCGCCGACCCGTATCGGTGAGCGGGTGCCTGTGCCTGTGCCTGCGTGGCGGGTTTGAGGTCGCGGCCTAGACCCGGCCGCCGTGGTGCACGTGCGCCAGTACCTGCTCGAGCAGGGCGGTGACGTGCGCGTCGTGGAGTTCGTAGACGACGCTGCGCCCGTCGCGGCGGCCGGTCACCAGGCCGAGGTGGCGCAGCAGGCGCAGGTGGTTGGAGACGGTGGGCTGGCCCAGGGAGAGGTCGTCGGCCAGCTCGCCGACCGAGCACGGGGCGTCGAGCAGCCGGGCGAGGATGCGGATCCGGGCGGGTGAGGCCAGGCCCTGCATGACCTCGGCGACGGCGGCGGCCTCGGGTTCGGTGAGCGGTTCCATGCGGTCACGATAGATCAGCGGATCAGGATGTCCACAGGTTCATATATTTCAACATGCTGATATGTTGATGCCATGACTGAAACCGGGAACACGACCAGGACCACGACCATGGGCGCGGGCGCGGGCACGGACGGCGCCGCCGAGACCGCGCACCGCCACGGGTTCCTCGGCGAGCGCGCGGAGCTGGTCAGCGCCCTGCTCGCCCTCGCCGTCTACCTCGCGGGCCTCGCCCTCCAGCTCACCGGCTACGGAGGACCCGTCGCGCAGGCCCTCTTCGTCGCCGCGTACGCCTTCGGCGGGTTCTTCACCCTCCGCGAGGCCGTCCTCGCCGTGCGCGCGGGCCGCTTCCAGGTCGACTTCCTGATGCTGGTCGCCGCGGCCGGCGCCGGCGCGATCGGCCGCTGGGAGGAGGGCGCCGTCCTGCTGGTCCTGTTCAGCCTCGGCCACGCCCTGGAGGGGTACGCCCTGGGCCGCGCCCGGCGCTCGATCGAAGCGCTGGGCGCGCTGGCCCCGCGTACGGCCCTCGTACGGCGAGCCGCCGCGGGAAGCGGTGCCGGTGTGCCGGGCGAGGTCGCGGAGGTGTCGGTCGCTGAGGTGCCGGTCGAGGAGCTCGTCGTCGGTGACACCGTCGTGGTGCGCCCGCACACCCGGGTCCCGGCCGACGGGTTCGTCGCCGCGGGCACCAGCAGCGTCGACCAGTCGCCGATCACCGGCGAGAGCGTCCCCGCCGACAAGACCCCCGTCGCCGACCGGGACGCCGCCCTCGCCGACCCCGGCGCGACCGGCCCCGACAGCCGGGTCTACGCCGGCACGGTCAACGGCTCCGGCGCCCTCGACGTGGTCGTCACCCGGCTCGCCGCGGAGAACACCCTGGCCAGGGTCGTCAAGATGGTCCAGGACGCCGAGGAGCGCACCTCCCCGACCCAGCGGTTCACGGAGCGGTTCACGAGGTTCTTCGTACCGGGCGTCCTCGCGCTCGTCGCCGTACTGCTGGGCGTCGGCGCGCTCACCGGGGAGCCCTTCACCGACACCTTCTACCGCGCCATGGCCGTCCTCGTCGCCGCCAGCCCCTGCGCCCTGGCCATCGCCACCCCGGCCGCCGTCCTCAGCGCGGTGGGCCGGGCGGCGCGCGGGGGAGTCCTGGTCAAGGGCGGGGCGCCGCTGGAGGAGTTCGGCCGGCTGCGGACCATCGCCTTCGACAAGACCGGCACCCTGACCGAGGGCCGGCCCCGCCTCACCGAGATCGAGCCTGCCGCCGGTGCCGGGCGCGAGGAACTGCTGAGCACCGCCGTCGCCGCGCAGCGGCTCAGCGACCACCCCCTCGCGCAGGCCGTGGTCCGCGACGGCTCCGGGCTCCTGACGCGGTCCGTCGCCTCCGAGGCGGGGGAGCTGCGCGCCGTCATCGGGCGCGGGATCGTTGCCGAGCTCGACGGGGACGCGGTCCACATCGGCAGCCTCGCGTACGCCGACACCCTCGCGGGACCGCCCGTCCCCGCCGCGCTGCGCGAGCGCACCGAGGAACTGGCGCGCACCGGCCGCACCACCATGCTGGTCCGCCGGGGCGACCGCTGGCTCGGCACCCTGGGCCTGATGGACCGGCCCCGCCAGGAAGCCGCCGACACCGTGGCCGCCCTGCGCGCGCTCGGAGTGCGGCGCACGGTGATGCTGTCCGGCGACGACCAGCGGGTGGCCGACGCGGTGGGCCGTGCCCTCGGCATGGACGAGGTCCGGGGCGGCCTGCTGCCCCAGGACAAGGTCACCGAGGTGACCCGGCTGCGCCGCACGGCCCGTACCGCGATGATCGGCGACGGCGTGAACGACGCCCCCGCGATGGCCGGTGCCACGGTCGGCGTGGCGATGGGCGCGGCGGGCTCGGCCGTGGCGCTGGAGACGGCCGACATCGCCCTGATGTCGGACGACCTGCGCCGCCTCCCCTTCATCACGGGCCTCAGCCGCAGCGCGAGCCGGATCATCCGCCAGAACCTCTGGCTGAGCCTGGGCATCGTGGCGATCCTGGTCCCGGCCACCACCCTGGGCCTCGGCATCGGCCCGGCGGTCCTGGTCCACGAGGGCTCCACGCTGGTGGTCGTCGTCAACGCGCTGCGCTTGCTGCGCTACCGCGACTAGGCCGTCTCTTTCGGATCTTGTCGGCCGGGCCCGCGGCGTCTGGTGCCGTGCGGGGCAAGGCGGAGGGGCGTCTCGTGTACTGGACGTACTCGGGCGCCCCTCCAACGCGGCCAGGTGCGGTGCCAGGCGTCGCGGGCCCGGCGGCCTGGGGCGCCGGTCGTCGGGCCCGACTCGGCCGGGGGGCCCGGGGCCCGGGGCCCGGGGCGGCCCGGCAGGACCCGGCACCGTCCGGCTCGGCCCGGCGGTGCGGCTGGATTCGGCCCGGCTCGGCCCATGCGGCTGGGGCCGGCGCGGGCCGGGCCGGCTGAGCTCAGCCCGGCCCGTCCGGCCATGCCCGGCCATGCCCGGCCCCGCCAGGCCAGGCCATGCCCGGCTCGGCGCGGGCGGCCAGGGTCTGCGCGGCTCGGTCCGGTCCGGTCCGGCTCAATGCAGCTGTCTAGGGTCGGTGACGTTCGGTTTGGCCGGCGTGGCTGGGCCCGGGCCGGCTCGGCCAGGCTCGGCGCCCGGTCCGGCCCGGGTCCGTGCGGCTCGGCACGGCTCGGCCCGGTCCGGTCCGGTCCGGCTTGAGGCGGATGCCAGGGTCGGTGAGGCTCGGTTTGGCCGGTGCGGCTGGGCCCAGCCCGGCCCGGCCCGGCTCGGTTCGGTTTGGCGTGGCTCGTCCGGCGCGCCTCGGCGCGGCTGGCCAGGGGTGGTGCGGGTAGGTTCGGCCCGCGCGACTTGGTTCGGCCCGGGCCAGGCCCAGCCCGCACCAGCGCAACCCGGCCCAGCCGAGCCCAGGTTCGGTCCGGTCCGGCGTGGATGGCCACGGTTGATGCGGCTCGGTTCTGCCTGTGCGGCCGGGCTGGCCTGGCCCCGGCCGCAGTGTCGGCATCGGGCCGCGGTGCCGGGGCGCCCGAGTACGTCCAAGTACCCGGGCGCCCCTGTGCATTGCGATGCACGGTGGGGCCCGGTCGACAAGATCCGACGGAGACGGCCGAGGGCGCGTCGCGCCGGGGCTACGGGAGGTCGTAGGCGAAGGCGTACTCCACGGAGGTGTCGCCGTGGCGGTGGACGAAGGAGCCCGAACCGGTGAGGCCCGCCAGATCGTCCGTGCCCGAGCCGGGCAC
>NZ_JBSGXB010000368.1:0-6578 GCF_053609185.1 Streptomyces sp. NPDC054956
CGACAACCTAGATCTACAATATTTCCTTCGTGGGCAGCTTCAGATTTTTATAAGAGACTGGGGCCGGGCGGTTTCCCCGCGGGGCCCGGCCCACTCGTACGAGAGGCAGCGGCTACGCGTTGACGCCCCGGCCCGGGCGGAAGGCCTCCGCCGCGAGCAGACCGGTGTCGGCCTGGTCGGTGAAGATGCCGTCGATGCCCTGTTCGAAGTACTTCCGGAAGGCGCCGAAGGCGTCTCCGTACGCGGCCGGGTCGGTGCCCTTGCGGTACTCGGCCGGCAGGAAGGCGTTCTCGTTGCGCGCGGTGTAGGGGTGCAGGATCAGGCCCCGCGCGTGGGCGTCCGCGACCAGGGTGGTCGGCGCGCCGAGCCGGCCGGCCGCGTCGCGCGGCAGGATCAGGTCCATGGTCGGCCCGATGCCCTGGGCGAAGCCGGAGATCCACTTCAGCCCCTCGGGCTTGACGAGGTCGGCGACCGTACGGGGGTCCTTGGCCGTCTCGAAGTCCCACGGGCGGGTGCTCGCGGCGGACAGGAGCACCACGCGCGGCGCGGAGACCAGCCGGGAGAGCCGCTGGATGCTGGAGGGCTCGAAGGACTGCAGGAAGAGCGGGGCGCCGCGGCCGTCGCGCCCGTAGCGGCGCAGCAGCCGGGCGAGGGGCTCCTCCAGACCGAGCCCGAGGCCGCGGAAGTAGGTGGGGTGCTTGGTCTCGACGTGCAGCCAGACGCGCTTGCCGCGCCGCCGGCCCTCGCGGTCGGCCCAGCGCAGCACCTCCTCGAAGGTGGGCACGTCCCAGTGGCCGTCGTAGAGCGTGTTGCGCTGGCGTACGGCGGGGATGCGCTCCTTGGCCCGCAGGGTCTTCAGCTCGGCGAGGGTGAAGTCCTCGGTGAACCAGCCGGTGACCGCGACCCCGTCGACCGTCTTGGTGGTCTTGCGCCCGGCGAACTCCTGGTGGTCGGCGACGTCGGTGGTGCCGCCGATCTCGTTCTCGTGGCGGCACACCAGGTGGCCGTCCCTGGTGGGCACGAGGTCCTGTTCGACGACGTCGGCGCCGAGGTCGAGCGCGAGCTGGTAGGAACCGAGCGTGTGCTCGGGCCGGTAGCCGCTGGCTCCGCGGTGTCCGATGACCGTCGGCACGGGCAGGTCCCGGTATCCCCCGCCGGCGCCGTGGCCGTTCTCCGCGGCCGAAGCCGTTCCGGCGCCCGCCGCGAGCCCGCCGAAGGCCCCGCCCGCCGCGAGGACGGCCGCCCCCAGTACCGTGCGCCGTCCTGCCCCACCCTGCGTCATGCGCGCCACTCCCCATCGCGTAAGGGCCTGGCGTCCCGGGATCTCCGGGTCCTACGGCCCGATTTCGCGTGCCGATCGTAGGCAAGCGGCGGTGTCGTGCGGGGGTGCGCGGGCCGAACATGGCGCAAACGCGCATCAACACTGCGTATCCACCTCGTGAACCCGATGTGCGATCAGACCTGACCCGCGAGTATCGTCCTCACCTGCACCACCGCCGTGTGGTGGGTGCGAGAACCGCTTTTCGATGCCGGAGGGCCCACGTTGTTCCGTACGCGCCTCATCAAAGCCACCGTCGGACCCGTCATGCGCCTGATGTTCCGCACCCGTGTGGAGGGCATCGAGAACATTCCGGGCACCGGGCCGGTGATCCTGGCGGGCAACCACCTCACGTTCATCGACTCGATGATCCTTCCGCTGGTGTGCGACCGCACGGTCCACTTCATCGGCAAGGACGAGTACGTGACCGGCAAGGGCATCAAGGGCCGGGCCATGGCCTGGTTCTTCACGGGAGCCGGAATGATCCCCGTCGACCGCGACGGGGCCAACGGCGGCGTCGCCGCCTTGATGACCGGCCGCCGCATCCTCGAAGAGGGCAAGATCTTCGGCATCTACCCCGAGGGGACCCGCTCCCCCGACGGCCGCCTCTACCGGGGCCGCACCGGCATCGCCCGGCTGACCCTGATGACCGGCGCGCCCGTCGTCCCCTTCGCGATGATCGGCACCGACAAGCTGCAGCCCGGCGGCGCCGGCATGCCGCGCCCGGGCCGGGTCACCGTCCGCTTCGGCGAGCCGATGGAGTTCTCCCGCTACGAGGGCATGGACCGCGACCGCTACGTGCTGCGCGCCGTCACCGACTCGGTGATGGCCGAGGTCATGCGGCTCTCGGGCCAGGAGTACGTGGACATGTACGCGACCAAGGCCAAGGAAGCCGCGTAAGCGCGCAGCGCCCTTACTGCCGCTGGAGTGACCGGCTGATGCCCGCCAATGTCGTCGTGGCGAGGACCCAGCCGGTCACGATCAGCAGGTACGACAGCCACTGGTACCAGCCGCCCGGCGCGAAGGCCGTCTCCTGGCCGAAGCCGATGATCGGCATCATCAGGTCGATCGTGTAGAAGACCGGATTGAACTCCGGCGACTCCCCCGCCTTGAGCTCCCTCGGCGGGTGGAACCCGTACGCGATCGTCCCCGTCATCAGCAGCGCCACCAGCCAGCCCGCCGCGCGCAGCGGCCGGAACCCGTAGCCCACGGTGGCGTCCTGGAGCAGCCCCCACAGCCGCGCGCGCCGGGGCAGGGTCCGCCGGTGCCGGCGGAGCTTGGCGAGCTGGACGGTCCGGGCGGCCGACTCGTCGCCGACCGTACGGTAGGCCGCGGCGAGCTGCTCGTAGGCGTACGGGAGGTAGCCCGACTCCTCCCGCTCCAGGGCGGCCAGCCGCTGCTCGGCGGGCAGGTGCGGGGCGAGCGTGCGGTAGGTGAGCCCGTCGATACGGATCTTCTCCGGCCAGGTGGCGGGCGGCATGTGGAGCATGTCGAACTGGGAGCGGCGCAGGCTCACCACCCCGCGGATGGTCTCGCAGCGGTTCAGCCACACCTCGCCGGCGACGCAGCTGGAGGCGCGCAGGGCGACCCCGCCCGGATTCTCGAAGACGGCGCGGCCGAGGTAGAGCTGGCCGGGTATGCGGGAGCCGGTGATGTTGAACAGGCCCTCGACCCGCAGGCGGTGACCGCGCAGGTCGGTGCCGACGGTCAGGTTCTCGGCGTGCAGGGCGATCCCGCCGGGGGCCAGCAGCCTGGACTCGTTGAGGTTGACCTGGCCGCCGACGGTGATGCCGTTCATCCGGGTCTGGCCGTGAACGGTGAGCTCCATGGCGATCACGTCGGTACCGATGTCGGCGTGGTTGACCTGGAGCGCCGGCTCCCGGGCCTCCTCGGGGTTCTCCTCGCCGGTCGCGGGCGTGCCGATGACCGCGCGGCGCAGGAAGAGGCCGCCGGCTATCCGTGCCCCGGCGAGCCGGACGGGGCCGGTGATCCGGCAGCACGAGAGTCTGAGCGCGACGTCGACGCGGACGGTGTCCGCGGTCAGCCCGGGAAGGGTGGAGTCGTTGGCCACGAAGACCCGCAACTGGGCCCCGTAGAGCAGGGGCTTGCGTTCGAACCAGCAGGCGCGCAGCCGGATCGGGTGGTCGACGACGGCGTACTTGAGGTTCAGCTTGCCGGTGATCCTGGCACCCCGGACGTTGAGCCCCGGGACCTGCCCCTCGGCGGTGGGGCCGTTCAGCAGCAGCGCGGTGAGGACCTCGGCGCGCACGGTCCGCTCCGGCCCCCAGTCGGCGCCGCCTGCGCCGGTCTCCCCCGGTGTTTCGAGGAAGTCGACGCCGTCCCCGCTGGGGAAGGCGTCCCATACGCGGCGTTCGGCCGGGGTCAGATCGGTGATCTCCATCGCCGGGATGGTGTCCCGCGGGCCGACGGACTGTCAACTCCGTGCGGGACACCCGTCCCTGTCATGGCATCAGCGTGGCATCAGTGCTCGATGCCGTCCTGGAGCTCCTGGCCCTTGAGCAGGAACCAGGCGGCCGCGGCGGTGGCCAGCAGGACGGCCGCGCCGACGCCGGAGGCGAGCCGCAGGCCGTCCACGAAGGCCTCCTGGGCGGCCGAGACCATCTGCCCGGCGGTGTCCGGGTCCAGCGACCTTGCGGCCTCGACGGCGCCGCCGAGGGATTCGTGGGCGGCGTCGGCCACCGGGCCGGTGACCGAGGCCGGGGCGTTGAAGCCCTGGTAGACGCCGGTGACGACCGAGCCGAGCAGGGCGATGCCGAGGGCGGCACCGAGTTCGTACGCGGTCTCGGAGACGGCCGAGGCCGAACCGGCCTGCTCCTTGGGCACGCTGGAGAGGATCACGTCGGCGGTGACGGTGAACGAGAACCCGGCGCCGAGGCCGACGATGAGCAGGGCCGCGCCGAGCAGCGGGTAGCCGGTCTCCTTGTGGATGACGGTCAGCGCGGCCAGCGCGATGCCGATGGCGGCGAGGCCCCCGGTCACGATGACCCGCACCCCGTACTTGCGGGCGTACTTGCCCGCGACCAGGCCGGTGACCACGGCGCCGACGGCCGCCGGCAGTTCGGCCAGACCGGCTTCGAGCGGGTCGCGGCCCTGGACGAGCTGGAGGAACTGGGAGAGGAAGAAGACCAGTCCGGACAGGCCGAAGACGGTGAGCAGGTCGGCGAGGACCGCGCCGGAGAAGCCGCGGTGCTTGAAGAGCCGCATGTCGAGGAGGGGAGCGGTCAGGCTGAACTGGCGGCGTACGAAGGTGTAGAGCGCGCCCGCTCCGATGACGGCGGCCGCCCACACCTCCCAGCCCATGCCGTGGGTGGCGACCTGCTTGACGGCGTATACGACCCCGATGATGCCGACGAGGGAGAGCGCGACGCTGAACAGGTCCCAGGGACCGGCGACCGGGTTCTTCGACTCGGGCAGCAGCTTGATGCCGACGATGACCAGGACGATCATCACGGGGAGGTTGATGAGGAAGACCGAACCCCACCAGAAGTGCTGGAGCAGGGCTCCGCCGACGACCGGGCCCACGGCCGCGCCGGCGGAGGCGGTGGCGCCCCAGATGCCGATGGCGAGGCTGCGTTCCTTGGGGTCGTGGAAGATGTTGCGGATCAGCGCGAGGGTGGACGGCATCAGGGTGGCGCCGGCCACGCCGAGCAGGGCCCGGGCGAGGATCATCATCTCGGGGCTGGTCGCGTAGGCGTTCAGGACCGAGACGGCGCCGAAGGCGGTCGCGCCGACGAGGAGCAGCTTCTTGCGGCCGATGCGGTCGCCGAGGGAGCCCATGGAGACGAGCAGACCGGCGATGACGAAGGAGTAGATGTCGCCGATCCACAGCAGCTGGGTGCCGGACGGCTTGAGGTCCTCGCTGAGGGAGGGAGTGGCGAGACCGAGTACGGTGGCGTCGACCGCGACCAGCAGGACGGCCAGGACGAGCACGGAGAGCGCGATCCAGCGCCCTCGCTTCTTCCCCTCCGCCCCCTTCGCCTGCGTCAGCTGTTCGGTTCGGCTCATTTCTCCACACTCCGTCTTGCGCCACCGAGCAGCAACTCGGTGATCATGTACTGAAAGTCCTTGGCCGCGACCCGGCCGTCCATGACGGCCCAGGCGCAGGTGCCGATGAGCCCGTAGAGGGCCTCGGTGAGCCAGGCGGGGCTCAGGTCGATCCGGATGTCGCCCTCTTGCTGGCCGCGCCGGAAGAGCGCGCCGACACGGGCGTCGAGCCGGGCCCAGCCCTCGTTGACCTGGTCGCCCTCGAAGAGCTGGTTCTCGGTGACGAGGAAGGCCAGCAGCTCCGCGTTGGGCTCGGCCTCGGCGACGAGCCGCTTCAGCGCCTCGACCGCCGTGCCCTCCTCGAGGCGGGCGTTGTCGAAGGCCACCTCGAACTCCCGGATGCCGAGCTCTTCGAGCGCCCGTACGAGGGCGTCGCGCCCGGCGAAGTGCCGGTGGAGGGTCGCGCGGCCGATTCCGGCGGCGCGGGCGACCTCGTCCATCGTGGCGGTCGATTTGCGGGAAAGCAGGGCGGCCGCATCGCGGAGCACCTGGTCTCGATCCATGGCCATGAGACAAGCATACCCCGAATGAGACGTCCATGTCTCATTCGATCGATAAATGAGCTGCCGACCCGGCCGCCCGAAAGGAATCCTGCGGAGATGGATCCGACGAAGCCCCTGCTGCTGATCGACGTGGACGGCCCCCTGAACCCGTACGCCGCCAAGCCCCAGCGCCGCCCGGAGGGGTACGCCACCCACCGGATGCGCCCGACGGGCTGGACCGGGGCCGAGAGCGTCAAGCCCCTGCGGGTCTGGCTGAACCCCGAACACGGGACGCGGCTGCTCGCGCTCGCGGACGCGTACGAGCTCGTCTGGGCGACCACGTGGAAGGACGAGGCGAACGACTGGATAGGCCCGCATCTGGGCCTGCCCCGACTGCCGTTCATCGACTGGCCGGTGATGCACGGCCGGGCGCCGCGCGGCACCTTCTGGAAGACGCAGTACGTCCTGGAGTACGCGCGGGACCGGCCCTTCGCGTGGGTCGACGACGACATCACGGCCATGGACCACGAGTACGTCGACCAACTGCACCCCGCGCGGGCCCTGCTGATGAACATCGACGAGCGGATCGGGCTGCTGCCCGCGGACTTCGACGCGCTGGCGCGGTGGGCCGCGTAGGGCGCGGAACGCGGAAGGGGGCGGGAAACGCGGAAGGGGTGCGGCACGCGGAAGGGGGCGGCCGGGAGCTCCAAGGC
>NZ_JBSGXB010000369.1:0-6566 GCF_053609185.1 Streptomyces sp. NPDC054956
GCGACCGGCCTGGACGAGGGCCGCCGGTTCCCGGTGTGCCGCCCGGAGCCGCTCCGGGCGCTGTGGACGGGGGCGGGGCTCGTCGACGTGACCCTCTCCCCGATCGAGGTGGCCACCGTCTTCTCCGGCTTCGCGGATCTGTGGGAGCCGTTCCTGGCCGGGCAGGGGCCCGCCCCCGGCTACGTCGCCGCGCTCGAACCGTCCGCCCGGGACCGGTTGCGCGGAGCGCTCCGTGAGAGCGTGCCGACGCTGCACGACGGGTCGATCGCGCTCACCGCCCGCGCATGGGCGGTCCGGGGCCGGCGGCCGGTCCGCGCGGGAGGCTGACAGCTGACGGCTGACGGCTGTCCGCGCGGGTCAGTAGACGTCGCGGACGTACCGCTTGTCGGCGGCGAGCTGCTTGACGTACAGGGCCGCCCCCTCCTCGTCGAGGCCGCCGTGGGTGACGGCGATGTCGCGCAGGGCCCGGTCGACGTCCTTGGCCATCCGGGCGGCGTCACCGCAGACGTGGAAGTGCGCGCCGTCCCGCAGCCAGGACCACAGCTGGGGGCCGCGTTCGCGCATCCGGTCCTGTACGTAGACCTTGGCGCGCTGGTCGCGGGAGAAGGCGGTGTCGAGGCGGGTGAGGGTGCCGTCGGCGAGGAAGGCGGTCAGTTCCTCCTCGTAGTAGAAGTCCGTGGCCCGGTGCTGTTCGCCGAAGAAGAGCCAGTTGGGGCCGCGGTGGCCGCGGGCCCGGCGTTCTTCGAGGAAGCCGACGAACGGGGCCACGCCCGTCCCCGGGCCGACCATCACCATCGGCGCGTCGGGGTCCGCCGGGGGCCGGAAGTGGGGTGAGCGCCGCACGAGGACCGGGACCTCGGCGCCGGGCGCCGCGTCGGCGAGGAACGGCGAGCAAACGCCCTTGCGGGGGCGGCCGTTGACGTTCTGGTATCGGACCACGGAGACCGTCAGGGACACCTGGTGGGGGTCGGTGAGCGGGCTGGAGGATATGGAGTAGAGGCGTGGCTGCAGGCGCTTGAGGACGGTGGCCCATTCCTGGCCCGTGGCGCGGACCGGGTGCTCGGCGAGGACGTCGACGGCCTGGCGGCCCCAGGACCAGCGGGCGAGCTCGCCCTTGTTGTCGGGGCGCAGCAGCTTCTTCAGTTCGCGGTCGCCGGTGCGTTCGTTGACGAAGCCCAGCAGGGCGGGGGTGAGTCCGGTGATGTCCAGGTGCCGGTGCAGGGCGTCGGCCAGGGTGACCCCGCCGATGCCCGGTACCTCGACGGTCGCGGCGGGGTCGGCTCCGGTGACCGCCAGCCATTCGGCCACCAGTTCGGGGCAGTTGGCGGGCTGGACTCCGAGGGCGTCGCCGGCCTCGTAGAGGAGCGGGGTCCGGCTGTCCCGGGTGTCGAAGGTGAACCGGCGGACCTCCTTGCCCGCCCCGGGGAGGCTGAGCAGCCGGTTGCCCGTCAGCCGCACGGCGACCGGGGCCGGCTTCGCTCCGCGGACGGGCGCGAGGGGTGCGAGGGGCGCGACAGGCGAGGTGAGCGGGGCGGGGGACGGCGCAGCATCCGTCTCCGGTTGCCCCGTGAGATGGGTGAGGACCTGCTCCAGCCAGGCCTGGGCGGAGGGCTCGTAGTCCGGTTCGCAGTCCGCGCGCGGTGCCAGGCGTACGGCTCCCAGCTCGTCCAGGCGCTGGTCCAGGCGGCGTCCGTGGCCGCAGAAGTCTTCGTACGAGGAGTCGCCGAGGGCGAGTACGGCGTAGCGTCGGCCGTCCAGCCGCGGGGTGTCGGCGGCGGTGAGGGCGTCCCAGAACCCGGTGCCGTTGTCGGGGGCGTCTCCGTCCCCGAAGGTGCTGGTGACCAGCAGCAGATCGGCGGCCGGGGGCAGGGAGTTCAGGTCCGTGTCGTCCATGCCGGCGAGTGCCGCGCTGTGCCCCGCCGCGGAGATCCGCTCGGCGGCGGCCGCGGCGAACTCCTCGGCGTTGCCCGTCTGGGAGGCCCACAGGACGAAGACCTCACGGCCGGGGGCGGCGGCCGACGCATCGACTTCCGCCGCCGCCCGCGGAGTTCGGGAGTACATGCCCGCCAGGACACCGTTCACCCAGCGCGCGTGCTCCTCCCGGAAGGGCGCACCGGGCGGCAGTACGGGGACGCCGGGCGCGCCCGAGGGCAGTCCGGCGAGGAATCCCACCAGGTACTGGCGTTCGTGCTCGGCGAGCACGGGCGGGGGCGCGTCCTCCAGCCCGAAGACGGCTGCCGCGGCGGGCTGGACGGCCGTCGGCACGGTCACCACCGGGGCCGCGGGTGCCCGGGCCACGACGACCGGTGTGGCGACCTTGGCCAGCGTCACCGCGCACACCTTGAACTCGGGCTGGAAGGAGAGGGGGTCGACGGCGTCGCTGGTCACCGCGTTGATGCTCAGGTATTCGCCGAACAGGTCGTTCCAGTGGAACGGCGCGAAGCAGCAGCCCGGGCGCACCCGGTCGGTGACGACGGCGGGCAGGACGGCGCGGCCGCGCCGGGAGGCGACCTCCACCGAGTCGCCTTCCGCCAGTCCCAGCCGCTCCGCGTCCCGCGGGTGCACTTCGACGAAGGGGGCCGGGTTCAGCTTGTTGAGTCTGGGCACCTTCCCGGTCTTGGTGAGGGTGTGCCACTGGTGCTGGAGCCGGCCGGTGTTGAGGACGAACGGATAGTCGTCGTCGGGCATTTCGGCAGCGGGGAGGTGCGAGCGGGCGAAGAAGACGGCCCGTCCGCTCTCGGTGGGGAACACCGGACCACCGTCGCCCTCGGACAGGTAGCGGATGGGGTTGCGGTCCGGCCCGCCGGCGCTCGCGGCGGGCCACTGGACGGGCGTGTCGCGGAGCCGTTCGTACGTCACACCGCGCAGGTCGTAGCCGGTCCTGGGGTTCGCCGCGCGCTTGATCTCCTCGAAGACCTCTTCGGCGCTCTCGTACGAGAAGGCGTGGGCGTAGCCCATCTCGCAGGCGATGCGCGCGATGATCCGCCAGTCCGCGAGTGCCTCCCCCGGAGGGTCCACGGCGGGCCGGGAGAGGGTGAGGTTGCGTTCGCTGTTGATCAGTACGCCCTCGGTCTCGGTCCACAGGGCTCCGGGGAGCACGACGTCGGCGTAGGCGTTGGTCTCGGTGTCGGCGAACGCGTCCTGGGTGATGACGAGTTCGGCGGTCTCCAGGCCCTCGATGACGGTCCTGCGGTTGGCCACCGAGGCGACCGGGTTGGTGCAGATGATCCAGCACGCCTTGATCTCGCCCTCGGCCATGCGCCGGAACATGTCGACGGTGCCCTTGCCGGAACCGTCCTCGCGTACGGTGCCGGGTTCCAGCCCCCAGAGTTCCTCGGCGAAGGCGCGGTCCTCGGCCACGAGCACCGACCGCTGTCCGGGCAGGCCGGGCCCCATGTAGCCCATTTCGCGGCCGCCCATGGCGTTGGGCTGGCCGGTGAGGGAGAAGGGACCGCTGCCGGGGCGGCAGATCGCGCCGGTGGCCAGGTGCAGGTTGATCAGGGCGTTGGTGTTCCAGGTGCCGTGGGTGGACTGGTTGAGCCCCATGGTCCAGCAGCTCGTCCACTCCCCCGCCGTACCGATCCACTCCGCGGCCCGCCGGATGTCCGCTTCGGGGATGCCCGTGATCCCGGCGACGGTCGCGGGCGGATGGTCCGCGAGGAACTCCGGCATCGCCTCCCAGCCCTCGGTGCGCTCCGCGATGAAGCGGGCGTCCGTGTGGCCGTTCTCCACCAGCAGGTGCAACAGGCCGTTGAGCAGGGCCAGATCGGTCCCCGGCTCGATCTGCAGGAAGAGGTCGGCCTTGTCGGCGGTGGCGGTGCGCCGGGGGTCGACGACGATCAGTCTGGCGCCCGCCTTCACCCGTTCCATCAGCCGCAGGAACAGGACGGGATGGCAGTCGGCCATGTTGGAGCCGATGACGAGGAAGACGTCGGCCTTGTCGAAGTCCTGGTAGGAGCCGGGCGGGCCGTCGGCGCCGAGGGAGAGTTTGTAGCCGGTGCCCGCGCTGGCCATGCACAGCCGGGAGTTGGACTCGATCTGATTGGTGCGGACGAAGCCCTTGGCCAGCTTGTTGGCCAGGTACTGGGCTTCGAGGCTCATCTGCCCGGAGACGTAGAACGCGAGGGCGTCGGGCCCGTGCTCGTCGATGACCGCCCGCAGCCGCCGGGCCGTGGCGGAGATCGTCTCGTCCACTCCGGCGGGTACGGCCCCCGACCCTCGCTCGGGGCGCGTCAGGGCGGTGGTCAGCCGTCCGGGGGCGGCGAGCATGTCGGCGGTCGTCGCGCCCTTGGTGCACAGCCGGCCGAGATTGGCGGGGTGGTCCTTGTCCCCCGATGCCTTGAGGACCTTGCGGCGGCCGTCGGGGCCGGACCCGATGTCGAGGAGCATGCCGCAGCCCACACCGCAGTACGAGCAGGCCGTCCGCACCTGGGAGACGGCCGTAGGCGAGTCCTGTGGGGGCACCGGATGGCCTCTCTGTCGGTCGACGCGTGCCCCGACGGTACGAAACGCCCATTACGCCGGTGTGACCCCGGCCGATCATGTGCCGTAACGCTCGTCACACAGCCACCGGACCCGCACTGTGAGGACGGCATCCCTCCCTCATCAACTCGTTCATACGTTCGATAGAAGCCTGCCGTCATGGATCCGTATGGACTTGGCCACTCCCCGTAAAGGTCCCGTCAGGGGACGGCCACCGGCGCGGGAACCCGGGGATAGCTTCGGTGTCACGCCCCGGACCGCCTCCCCGCATCCGGGGCGCCGGACATCACTCGCCTGCGAAGGGGAAGTCCCGATGACCATTGCCGCTGTCCCCGAAGTCGCGGCCGGCTCCGACGACCTGTCCGTCTGGCCCGCGTCCACGGAGCGGCTCCCGCACGGCGGCCTGGCCGTCGGCGGGGTGTCGCTGACGGAGATCGCCGACCGGTTCGGCACGCCGGTCTACGTCCTGGACGAGGGCGAGGTGCGCGGGCGCTGCCGGACCTACCGGGACGCCTTCCCCGACTCCGACGTGCTGTACGCCGCCAAGGCGTTCCTCTCCCGCGCGATGGTGCGCTGGGTACGGGAGGAGGGCCTCGGCCTGGACGTGTGTTCCGCCGGGGAGCTGGAGCTCGCCGTCACCGCGGGCTTCCCGCCCGAACGGATCGTGCTGCACGGCAACGCCAAGTCGCCCGGCGACCTGGAGGCGGCGCTGCGGCTCGGGGTGGGGCGGATCGTGATCGACGGGCCGTCCGAGATAGCCCGGATCGCGGCCGCGGTCGGACCCGGGGGACGGCAGAAGGTCATGGTGCGGGTGGTGCCGGGCGTCTCGGCCGGCGGCCACGACAAGATCCGCACCGGTACCGACGACCAGAAGTTCGGACTGTCCCTCGCCGACGGGGGCGCCCAGCACGCCATCGCGCGGATCCTCGGCCAGCCGCGGCTCGAACTGACCGGTCTGCACTGCCACATCGGCTCCCAGATCAGTGAGGTGAAGCCGTACGTCGTGGCCCTGCGCCGGATGGTCGGGCTCATGGCCCGCATCCGGGACGCGCACGGCGTCGTCCTGCCCGAGCTGGACATGGGCGGCGGCCACGGCATCGCCTACCGGCCGGGCGAGCCCGCCCTCGACCTCACCGCGCTGGCCCGCCGGCTGCGCGCGGAACTCGCCGAAGGCTGCGCAGCCGCCCGGCTGGCGGTCCCCCGGCTCCTCATCGAGCCCGGGCGAGCGGTCGTCGGACCGGCCGGGGTCGCCGTGTACCGGGTCCTCGCCGTCAAGCACACCGGCGAGAAGGTGTTCGTCGCGGTCGACGGCGGAATGAGCGACAACCCGCGCCCCGCCCTGTACGGGGTGCGCTACGCGCCCCGCCTCATCGGCCGCCGCTCCACGGCCGGCCCGCGCACGGCCACCGTCGTCGGCCGGCACTGCGAGGCCGGCGACATCCTCGCGGCCGCCGTGGAACTGCCCGGCGACATCCACCCCGGCGACCTGCTCGCCGTCCCGGTGGCCGGCGCCTACCAGCTGTCCATGGCCTCCGGCTACAACCTCGTGGGCCGCCCCGCGGTCGTCGCGGCCCACGAGGGCACGGCCCGGCTCCTCGTCAGGCGCGAGACCCTGGAGGACTTCCGCAGCCGGGACATCGGCGGCTAGTACAGCGCCAGGAGGGTTGGCTACTGTGCCGGGATGGCCGAGCAGACGGAGTCGGAGTTGGTGGTCGACCTACGGGGCCGGCCGATCGAGACGCTCGAGGACTTCTGGGACGCCGTGGCCGAACCCTGCGGACTGCCACGGTGGTTCGGCCGGAACACGGAAGCCTGGCGCGACACCGTCCAGACCCGGGGCATCTCCGAGGTCATCGACGGCTACGACGTCCTGGTCGTCCACGTGGACCGGAAGGGTCTCTTCGCCGCGCGGAACCGTGCGGCCCGGGACCTGCGGAGCGCCTTCGCGGGGCGGCACGCGCGACTGGTCGTGCACGAGGCGTCCTGACCGCCGGCCGCCGGGCCGGGCACCGGGGCCGGGCACCGGGCGGGGACCCGTCCGCTGAGCCCGGCCCGAGCCGACCGGCGGGGCAGTGTGCCAGACC
>NZ_JBSGXB010000370.1:0-6562 GCF_053609185.1 Streptomyces sp. NPDC054956
GCCGGAAGGCCCGGCTCCCCGAGGGGGCGCCGGGCCTTCCGGGAGCTTCGAGGGCTACGCCTCGAAGACCTCCGTCATCAGGAGCTGCTGCTCCGCCTGGTGGCGCTTGGCCGAGCCGACCGCCGGGGACGAGCCGTGCGGGCGGGAGATGCGCCGCAGGCGCTCGCCGGCCGGGATGTCCGCGCCGACCGCCAGGTCGAGGTGGTCGATCAGGTTCAGCGCGATGAACGGCCACGCACCCTGGTTCGCCGGCTCCTCCTGGGCCCAGATGTACTTCGCCGCGTTCGGGAACTTGGCGATCTCGGCCTGGAGCTCCGCACCCGGGAGGGGGTAGAGGCGCTCGATGCGGATGATCGCCGTGTCCGTGATGCCGCGCTTCTCACGCTCGGCCTCGAGGTCGTAGTAGACCTTGCCGGCGCAGAAGACGACCTTGCGGACCGCGTTCGGGTCCACGGTGGAGTCGCCGATGACCGGACGGAACGAACCGGTCGTGAACTCCTCCGCCTTGGAGGCCGCCGCCTTCAGACGCAGCATCGACTTCGGGGTGAAGACGATGAGCGGCTTGTGGTGCGGGTTGTGGACCTGCCACCGCAGGAGGTGGAAGTAGTTCGACGGGAGCGTGGGCATGGCCACCGTCATGTTGTCCTGGGCGCACATCTGCAGGAAGCGCTCGGGGCGGGCGGAGGAGTGGTCCGGGCCCTGGCCCTCGTAGCCGTGCGGCAGGAGGAGCGTGACGCCGGACGTCTGGCCCCACTTCTGCTCGGCCGAGGAGATGAACTCGTCGACGACGGTCTGCGCGCCGTTGACGAAGTCGCCGAACTGGGCCTCCCAGAGGACCAGCGCGTCGGGACGGGCCAGCGAGTAGCCGTACTCGAAGCCCATGGCCGCGTACTCGGAGAGCAGCGAGTCGTAGACGTTGTAGCGGGCCTGGTCGTCCGACAGGTAGAGCAGCGGGGTGTAGTCCTCGCCCGTCTCCCGGTCGATGAGGACCGCGTGGCGCTGGCCGAAGGTGCCGCGGCGGGAGTCCTGGCCGGACAGCCGGACCGGGGTGCCCTCCATCAGCAGCGAACCGAAGGCCAGGGTCTCGCCCATGCCCCAGTCGATGGTGCCGTCGTCGATCATCGCCGCGCGGCGCTGCAGCTGCGGCAGCAGACGCGGGTGGACGGTGACCGATTCCGGGATGTTGACCTGGGCCTCGGCGATCCGCTTGACGACCTCCTGCGAGATCGCGGTGTTCACCGGGACCGGGAAGTCGGCCTGCGCGACCGGCACCGGCGGGATGGCCGCCGGCTGCGTGGCGGCCTCGCGGACCTCCGCGAAGACCTTCTCCAGCTGGCCCTGGAAGTCCTGCAGCGCCTGCTCGGCCTCTTCCAGCGTGATGTCGCCGCGACCGATGAGGGACTCGGTGTACAGCTTGCGCACCGAGCGCTTCTTGTCGATCAGGTCGTACATCAGCGGCTGCGTGAACGCCGGGTTGTCGGACTCGTTGTGCCCGCGGCGGCGGTAGCAGATGAGGTCGATGACCACGTCCTTGTTGAACGCCTGGCGGAACTCGAAGGCCAGGCGCGCGATGCGGACCACGGCCTCCGGGTCGTCGCCGTTCACGTGGAAGATCGGCGCCTCGATCATGCGGGCCACGTCGGTCGCGTACATCGAGGAACGCGAGGACTCCGGGGCGGCGGTGAAGCCGACCTGGTTGTTGATGACCACGTGCACGGTGCCGCCGGTGCGGTAGCCGCGCAGCTGCGACATGTTCAGCGTCTCGGCGACGACGCCCTGGCCCGCGAAGGCCGCGTCGCCGTGCAGGGCGACGGGCAGGACCGTGAAGTCCGTGCCGCCCTTGTTGATGATGTCCTGCTTGGCGCGGACGACGCCCTCCAGGACCGGGTCCACCGCCTCCAGGTGCGAGGGGTTGGCGACGAGCGAGACCTTGATCTGCTCCCCGTCCAGGCCCGTGAAGGTGCCGTTGGCGCCCAGGTGGTACTTGACGTCGCCGGAGCCGTGCATGGACTTCGGGTCGAGGTTGCCCTCGAACTCGCGGAAGATCTGCGCGTACGACTTGCCGACGATGTTCGCCAGGACGTTCAGGCGGCCGCGGTGGGCCATGCCGATCGCGACCTCTTCGAGGCGGGCCTCGGCGGCCGAGTCGATGACGGCGTCGAGCAGCGGGATGACGGACTCGCCGCCCTCCAGGGAGAAGCGCTTCTGGCCGACGTACTTCGTCTGCAGGAAGGTCTCGAAGGCCTCCGCCGCGTTCAGGCGGCGCAGGATGCGTAGCTGCTCCTCGCGCTCCGGCTTGGAGTGCGGGCGCTCGATGCGGTCCTGGATCCAGCGGCGCTGCTTCGGGTCCTGGATGTGCATGAACTCGACGCCGGTGGTGCGGCAGTACGAGTCGCGCAGCACGCCGAGGATGTCGCGCAGCTTCATCATCGACTTGCCGGAGAAGCCGCCGACCGCGAACTCGCGCTCCAGGTCCCACAGGGTGAGGCCGTGCTCGGTGATGTCGAGGTCGGGGTGCTTGCGCTGCTTGTACTCCAGCGGGTCGGTGTCGGCCATGACGTGGCCGCGGACCCGGTAGGAGTGGATCAGCTCGAAGACGCGGGCGGCCTTCGTGACGTCGTCGTCGTGCGAGGCGTCGATGTCCCGGAGCCAGCGGACCGGCTCGTACGGGATGCGCAGCGCCTCGAAGACGTCGTCGTAGAAGCCGCTCTCGCCGAGCAGCATGTTCGCGACGACGCGCAGGAACTCGCCGGAGGCCGCGCCCTGGATGACCCGGTGGTCGTAGGTCGAGGTCAGGGTCATGACCTTGGAGATGCCCAGCTTGTTCAGGGTGTCCTGGGAGGTGCCCTGGAACTCGGCCGGGTAGTCCATGGAGCCGACGCCCATGATGACCGACTGTCCGGGCATCAGGCGGGGCACGGAGTGCACGGTGCCCAGGCCGCCGGGGTTCGTCAGCGAGACGGTGACGCCGGTGAAGTCGTCCATCGTCAGCTTGCCGACGCGGGCGCGGCGGACGATGTCCTCGTACGCCTGCCAGAACTCGAAGAAGTTGAGGGTCTCGGCCTTCTTGATGCCGGCGACGACGAGCTGGCGGTCGCCGTTGGGCTTCACCAGGTCGATCGCGAGACCGAAGTTGATGTGCTCCGGCTTCACCAGGGTCGGCTTGCCGTCCTTCTCCGCGAAGGAGTAGTTCATGGACGGCATGGCCTTGATGGCCTGCACCATCGCGTAGCCGATGAGGTGGGTGAAGGAGATCTTCCCACCGCGGGCGCGCTTGAGGTGGTTGTTGATGACGATGCGGTTGTCGAACAGCAGCTTCACCGGGACGGCGCGGACGGACGTGGCCGTCGGCACTTCCAGCGAGGCGTTCATGTTCTTGACCACGGCAGCCGCCGGGCCGCGGAGCGTCACCAGTTCGGGGCCGGCAGGGGCCTCGGTGGCGGGCGCGGCCTTCTGGGGGGCTACGGAGGTGGGGGCGGGGGCTGCCGGTGCGGCGGCGGCCGGGGCCTGGGAGGTGACAGTCACAGCAGGGGCACCAGAGGGGGTGGCAGGTACAGGGGCAGGTGCTGACACAGGCGTCGTGGGCGCGGCGCTGGTGGGGGAGGCGGGCGTGGCGCTCGCCGCCCCCGTGGCGGCGGCGTCGGAAGCCTGCGGAGTCGCGGCGGTGACGGGAGCGGCGGCCTGTGCGGAGGCGCCGTCCGTCGTCGTCGCGGCGGGGGGAGGAGTCGGCTTCTCCGTGGGCTTATCCGCCTTCACCGGAGCGGCAGCGCCCCCCGGCTTGTAGTCGGCGAAGAAGTCCCACCAGGCCCGGTCGACCGAGTTCGGGTCCTGGAGGTACTGCTGATAGATCTCGTCGACGAGCCACTCATTGGCGCCGAAGCCTGGGGCGGGGTTCTTCCCGCTCCCTCCTGCTTCGGTCGTGGTGCTCGAGTTACTGGGGGACTGTGGCGACACGGCGGCAACCGCCCTCTTCCGCTTCACAAGGTATGGACAGCGGGAATAAAGGCTACGCCTCCCAGGGCGTGAGATGCAGACCGGGCGGGACTTCCGTCGCGTACGTCACATCGAACGGCGGGTTTCGCCTACTGGAATGGCGGGAAACAAGCCTGGTTCGGGCAGGAGGCACCGTGGTTGCGGCCCCCTGGCTTCGCACCCCTGACGGACCCCGGCGCATGTGGCCGAGATCATGTCCTTCCCACTCGAACCCTACGTCAACCCGGTGCCTGCGAGCTGCCCGGAAGCGTGACGAGGATGCGGCAGCCCCGTGACGATTCGGCCACCCCGATGTGCCCGCCGTGCAGTCCGACCGCCCACCGGGCGATGGCCAGGCCCAGACCGGTCCCGCCGTCGCCGCCCCTCGCGCTGCCCCGGTTGAACCGCTCGAAGACCCGGTGGCGCTCCTCCTCCGGGATTCCGGGCCCTTCGTCCAGGACCTCCAGGGCCAGACTCCCGGGCGCGTCGCCCGCACGCGCACGGACGGTGACCCGGCCGTGCGGAGGGCTGTGCTTGACGGCGTTGTCGATCAGGTTCGCCACCACCTGGTGCAGCCGCTCGGCGTCCGCGTGCGCGGTCAGCTCGGGCGGGAACACGTCCAGGTGCAGGTGGACGTCGTTGCGGGTGTGCCCGCCCGAGCCGGAGGTCAGACCCGGCCGGCCGGCCGCCGCCAGTCCCGACTCCTTCAGCACGCCCGACAGGTACGGCCACACCTCGAAGCGGCGGGCCCGCAGCGGCACCACGCCGTTGTCGACGCGGGACAGGTCCAGCAGGGTCTCCACGAGCCGGCCGAGCCGCTCGGTCTGCTTCAGCGCGGTCCGCATGGTCTCCGGATCGGGGTCCGAGACCCCGTCCACCACGTTCTCCAGTACCGCGCGCAGGGCCGCGATCGGGGTCCGCAGCTCGTGCGAGACGTTCGCGACGAGCTCCTTGCGGTGCCGGTCCACCGCCTCCAGGTCGTCCGCCATCAGGTTGATGGTGGCGGCCAGGTCGCCCAGCTCGTCGCGGCGGCCGGCCCCGCGCACCCGGCGCGTGTAGTCCCCGTGCGATATCGCCCGGGCCACCGTGGTCATGTCGTCCAGCGGGGCCGTCAGGCTGTGCGCCACGAACTGCGTGATCAGCATCGAGGCGATCACCGAGAACACCGTGATGAACCGCACCTCGGTGGCGGTGCGCATCGCCACCATCAACAGACCCGTGGTGATGAAGACCGACACCACGACGAGCGTGCCCAGCTTGGTCTTGATCGAGAACGGCGAGAAGGGCCGCAGGCCCCCGGTCGGCCGCTGTCCCGGCTGCCGCGGCTGCTCCAGCCGGCGCTGCCCGGCGCTCACGGCTGCGCCGGGGTCTCCAGGGCGTACCCGACGCCGTGGACCGTACGGATCCGCTCGGCGCCGATCTTCCGGCGCAGGGCCTTGATGTGGCTGTCGACGGTACGGGTCCCGGACGCGTCGGCCCAGTCCCACACCTCGGCCAGCAGCTGCTCCCGGGAGAGCACCGCCCGGGGAGTCCCGGCCAGGCACACGAGGAGGTCGAACTCGGTCGGCGTCAGGTGCACGTCCTCGGTGTGCACCCGGACCCGGCGCTGCGCGTGGTCGATCTCCAGGTCACCCAGGCGCAGCGTGGCCCCGCGCGGAGCGTGCGCGGCCAGGGTGGCCCGCTCCACCCGGCGCAGGAGTACGTGGACCCGCGCGGCCAGCTCGCGCATCGAGAAGGGCTTCGTCATGTAGTCGTCGGCGCCGACCCCGAGGCCGACCAGCATGTCGGTCTCGTCGTCCCGGGCCGTGAGCATCAGCACCGGCACGGGCCGCTGGGCCTGGACCCGGCGGCAGACCTCCAGCCCGTCGAACCCGGGCAGCATGACGTCCAGGACCAGCAGCTCCGGCAGCCAGCTCTCGGCCGCCGCGACGGCGGCCGGGCCGTCGGCGGCCGTCTGCACCTGGAAGCCCTCGGCGCGCAGCCGGGCCGCGATCGCCTCGGCGATGGTGTGATCGTCCTCGACGACGAGCACCCGGCGCTGGGCGCCGGGGGTGGCCGCGGCGCCGTTGTGGGTGCTGGTGTGTGTCTGTTCCATGTCCCGCCCCTGAAGATCCCGCGTGGTAGGGGTGCAGCGTAGAGGAGCGGTTGGCCTCCGGCTATGACGGGTTCCGGATGTGGACGTCCGCCTCGATCGCCGGCGGGGCCGCTCCATGCCGCGGCCCGCCGCGCCCGCTGCCCGGGGAGCCGGCCTCCGGACCCCGGCGCCTCAAACGCCGGCGGGGCTGGATTTGGCGGGTCCCGTGGCCGTCTGCGCCACCGTTGCATGGGGGCTGGCCCCCGGACCCCCGCGCCTCAATCGCCGGCGGGGCCGGATTGGACCGGCGTCGGCCCCGCCGGTGGGCACTGGCGGGGCTGGATGTGGCGGGTGTCGGCCTGCGGGTGCGTGCCGGCGGGGCTGATTTTGGCCGGTGTTGGCCTCCACCTGTATGCGGCGGGCTGGAAGTCCCTGCAGGCGGTGGGCTGGCAGTCCCTGCGGGCCGGGGGCTGGCAAATCCAGCCCCGCCGGCGTTTGAGGCGCGGGGTCTGGGGC
>NZ_JBSGXB010000371.1:0-6557 GCF_053609185.1 Streptomyces sp. NPDC054956
CCGCCGCGGGGGAACGGGCTGCGGGCACCACACGGTCATGGGCGCACGGTCAGTTCCAGTCGATGACGATCCGGTTCAGGGGCGTGTCGACGGTGAACCGTCCGGGACGCTCGTCGGGGCCCGGGGTCTCCAGGGACTGGAGCTCGAAGTTGGCTTCCTGGCCCCGGTAATTGCGGTCCCAAATGCGGATTGCGTCGGCGACCTTGGCGGCGAGCTCGTCGCTGCCGGGGCCGTGACCGATGACGCCGAACTCCCACAACTTTCCGCCGTCGGAGGTGGTCTGGTCCGAGAGGCGCCGGGCGAGGTACGCCAGGGCACCCTTGTCGGTGACCGCGGTGGAGGAGGGGTAGGGGTCTTCCGTGAGGGTGGTGCTCTTGGCGGTCGCCGGGAACAGCATCCGGATCAGGCCGGAGGCGAAGGAGCAGCTGACGAAAAGCTCCATCCACTCGGGCGATTCCATGGCACGGACCGTCATCCTGGTCCACTCCTCGACCCGCGGCTCTTCGAGCACGTGGGCCAGCGCCTCGGCGTTGATGGGGGTTCCGGCCGGCGCTTGCAGGCGTACGGTGCCGTCCGCAGTGAGGGGAACGACGCGTCGGTCGTCGTCGGCGATGCCGCGCCGCAGCGGCATGAAGGTGTTCATCTCGCTGCCGAGGGACACCCATCGGTCGTCTCGGCGCTCGTAGACGATGGAGCGGGAGACGCTGCCCTTGAGCCGCTGGGGAACGACGAGCCGTCCGCCCGGGGCGAGCTGGTCGAGCCAGGCGTGCGGGATGCCGTGGGCGCCGACGGTGGCGATGATCCGATCGTACGGCGCACCGGAGACGTGGCCCATGGCTCCGTCGCGGGTCAGGGCTTCGACGTTGGTGTATCCGGCCGCGGCCAGGTGTTGGCGGGCGCCCTCGACCAGGTCGTCGTCGACGTCGATGGTGGTGACGTGACCGGTGTCGCCGACGAGGTGGGCGATCAGGGCGGCGTTGTAGCCGGTGCCGGCGCCGAGTTCGAGAATGTGTTCGCCGGGCTGAGCTTTGAGCTGGTCGAGCATCAGCGCGACAACGGCGGGTTGGGAGGCGCAAGAGATGGACGTGCCGTCGGTGTCGTACTTCACGTGTACGGGCTGGTTGGCGTAGGCCTCGTCGAGCGAGGAGTCGGGTACGAACATGTGCCGGGGTACGGTCCGCAGCGCGGCTTCCACGGCCGGATTGGTCGCGCGGCCCTCCTTTCGGATCTGGTCGACGAGGGCGTTGCGGAGCTGTTCCGCGGTGGCGTCGGGGGTGGTGAGCGTGTCGGTGTTCACCGCGCCGACGCTATCGGCGGCGGAGGTGTCGGCGGGTGTGGACGCGGGGGAGTCACTCGTTCCCATGATGGCCTTTCGGGCGAGGGTGGACAGGGCGCTTTGGTCCTCCAGGGGGAGGCCGGCCCGGTTGAAGTGGAAGATCGTGTGGTGGGCGAGGACGGCTCGGAGGCCTCGGCGCAGAAGGCCTTGGTGGTTGAGAACGGCGAGCGCGGTCCCGGCCCGTGCGAAGGCGCGGACCCAGTCGGCGTGCCCGTGGAGCGGGCCGTCGTCCCGGCACAGGCTGCGGGCATCGACGGTCAACAGGGAGCGCATGGCCGCGTCCAGTTCGGAGGCCAGGATGGGCGGCGCGGGGCGTTCGGCGGCGACCTTGTCCCAGACGTCGCCCTGCTCGTACCAGTCGAGGCCGGCGGCGCGCATCATCGCGCTGACGAGGAGGACGGCGGTCTCGCGGCGGCCGAGGTGTCCGGCCTGGACGGGGTAGGTGAGCAGGTGGCGGCTGTCGGTGTGGAACAGCTCGTGGGCCGCCTCCATGGCCTCGGTCCCGCCGAACGCCAGTGTCTCGGGTTCGTAGATGGTGGGATTCCACTGCAGGACCTGATGGGCTTGGACGAGTTCGCTGATGGCCTCCCGCAGGGTGGGGGTCTCGTCGCCGGCGGCGCGAACACGCAGCTTCCACGGCTGCTTGTTCATGAACCACCAGGTGGATATCTCCCCGCGGTGCTCGGCCTTGATCAGGGCGGGGCCGAGCGTCTGGGTGATCGCCTGCTGTGCGGTGGCGCGATCGGCGAACGTGACGTTGATCTGGTGCCAGGTGCCCTGCATCGGTGAGGTCCTTCATGTGGATGTGCGGCGGGTGGCTCGGTGGGGCTGTCCCCGTGCGGTGCTCTGTTTCAGGCGATGAGCAGGCAGGTGTCCCAGGACGTCCGGGGCGGCGCATTGGTGGCCGGTGCCAGGAGGGCCAGGGCGATGCCCGAGGCACCGTCGAGGAGTCCCGGGCCGGGTTCCTGCTTGTGGAGAAGCTCGGTTGCGGCGATGGCCGGGTCGCTGCCAGGCGGGTGCACGGCTGACAGGAGCGCGGGGAGTACGGCCTGGAGCTGGTCGGCGGTGGTGGGCAAGGCGTCCGAGGCGGCCCGGGTGGCGATGTGGGCGAGGCCTGCGAAGCCGTGGCACAGGCCGTTGTCGGTGGTCGTGCGGAGCTGATTCGGGTCGGTCAGCGCTGCCAGAAGTGCGTGCTCGGCGGCGAGTTGACGCGTTCCGTCGCCGAGGGCGATGGCGGCGAGCTGCTGGGCACGGGTGAGTCCGGTGGTGCCGTAGCACCAGGACGGGCGTTGCGGCCCCACGGGCAGGTGTCCGCTGCGCAGGGCGGGAAGGGTCACCCAGTACGGCCAGGACGGTCCCTGGCCGACGTTGACCTCCCAGCGGTCCAGCCAGTCCAGGATGCTGCGGATGGCCTCCCGGTGCCCGGCGGCCATGGTCCCGCGATGCGCGGCGAGCGCGAGGAGGGCAAGGACTCCGCCGATGCCATGGGCGACGCCGGTGTTGGCGTGCCCGTCGGGGTAGCGGTCGTCGAGCCGGCCGGATGGTCCGGAGGCGGTCCACCATCCGGGCACGGTCTCGCCCCGGTGGGTGAGCGGCTGGGTCAGCTGGATCAGGTAGTCGAGGATCGCGCGGACGATGTCGCTGTCGGGGCGTCGGCGAAGGAGGTGTGCGCCGTAGCCGGTGAGACCGCGGATCGCGTCGAACTCGGCGAGCGCGGGCAGTTGCCCGGCCTCGATGCGCTGTTCGGCGGCGGTCAGTCGGCGGCGAGCGTCGGTGACCATCTGCCGGTCCAGGGCGTCGAGGGCGGCCCCGTAGGCCCCGGGAAGGCGTTCGGCCGCGCACGCCAGGGTGTGGGCGAACGCCGGCGCCCCGTAGAAGGGGTGGCTGTCGGCCCCGGTGGTCAGCGGCTGCCCGGCAGTGGCGGAGAGCCAGGCGTGGGCGCGGTCCCACGGCCCGAGGCCGGCGGCGGCGAGTTCGATGTGCAGCAGCGCGATACCGGGAACGCCGTGGCCGAGGGACTGCCTGCGCCAGTCGGAGGCGGCCACCGCGCCGACGGAGGTGGCGGGGTAGGCGAGCCGGTCGGCGATTTCCCGGGCGAAGCCGAGGGCGGGGTGGGGCATCAGCGAGACCTCCTGGCGGTCCAGGCGAGGGCCGCGGCTCGCGTGAGGTAGAGACAGAGGGCTTCTTCGGGGAAGTCGACGGCGACGGCGCGTACGAAGTGGACGTGGAGCAGGGAGGTCAGCACGTCGTCGGCGTCGATGCCCTGGGTATCGGGGCCGGGGAGGTGGTGTCGATACGCGGCCAGGGCCTCGCTTCGGCCGTTCCATCCCTGGACGATCGCCTCGCCGCCGGAAACGGACCGCAGGGCTGCCCAGTCGTCGTTCGGGTTGGCGAGCGCGACGGCCTCGGTGAACTCCGGGCGGGCCACCGGTGCCGGGGGCACGGGCGGGATGTGGTCGATCAGCCACGCCATCGCCTCCGCCGTGCTGCCGAGATAGGCGGAGGCGATGGCCACGGTGTGCGCGGCGACCAATGCCCGCCGGCCCGGTCGGGGCGTGGGGGTGAGCTGGGCGAGGACGGCGCGGGAGTCGGCGCGGAAGACCTCTTCAGCCGCAGCCCAGGCCGGTCCCTCGCCCCACCGGCCCATCTCAGGATAGGAGGTGGCATAGCGGAGGTCCGACAGCAGCCCGTCCCGCCGGAGCTCGTCCGCCCATGCGCTCACCGTGCCGGCCGTGGTGGCGAAGGCGTCCGCGGTGGGCAGGGCGAACCTCAACCGCAGATGCTGATGAGGGTCGCGGAACCGTACGAACCACCAGGGTGGGGCGCCGAGTCGGTCGAGGAGGTCCGGCAGGTGCTCCCCGAGCAGGATGTCCTGGCGGCGGATGTCCCCGTACAGGCTGGCCAGGAGAACCGGCGAGACGGCGGGGGTGTGGACCAGGTCCCGCCGAACAGTTCGGGCGGACGTGGGCTTGGGCAGGCGGGGCCAGGCCGGCGGACGGCTGGCCTTGAGCGGGACGACGATCTCGTGGGCCCGGGCGCCGCACCACCCCAGCTCTGTCGCGGTCGGGGCCTCGGCGACTGTGACCGCGCGGGCCCGGTCCAGGTCCTCGCGCAGCAGCGCCCTGTGCGCGGGGATGGTGAGGTCGAGCGGCAGCAGCCGGTCGCCTTCGCCGACGTGCACAACCAGGGGGAGCTTACGGGCGTCACGCCAGGTGCCGAACGCGGCGTCCCACTCCTCCCACGGGCGGTTCGCGGCCGGGAGCTCGGCGGCATGCAGCTGCCAGCGAGCCGGCGCCAGGATGATCCGGCCGGCCCGTAGGCGGGGAAGGTAGGGCAGTTGGGCGGCGGCTCCCCAGTCGAACACGGTGACCTGTGTGCACTGGGCACGGCTCAGCTCGGTGAGGAACCGGGCCAGAGGCGGGGTGTGGGTGTTCAGGTTCAGCGCGTGCATCCCCACCGCCTCCACGCGGTGCCCGCGTCCGGGGGCTGCGAGATACATCCGGCGCCCGTCGCAGCCCACCGCCAGGTCGCCGACGGTCAGCACGTCGTCGGCCGGAGGCCGGTGCTCGGCCAGGCTGATCACGGTGGGCAGCACATGCGGCGTCCTGGTGACGTGAGCGCTGTCCGGCAACAGCGGCGGGAACGACAGCTGCATGGCGACCGTGTCGGGGTCGGAAGCCGGAAGCGCGCTGAGCTCGTCGATCAAGGCCTGCCGCTGCGCGGAGTCGAGCACCGACAGGAACCGACCCGTGCCGACCCCGGCGCCCCGGGAAACGCTGAGCACCTCCAGGCGGAAGTCGCCCCTGTCCAGTGCCCCGATCTCGGGCGCGCGGAGCCGGAACCCCAGCTCAAGGTGGGGCGGGAGCCGTGCCGGTTCGCTGCCCACGGTCAGGGCGTCGATCGTGTCGTTGTCGAGGAGCACCTCGCGGCGGCCGTCGAGGGCAGCCTGTTGCGCCAGGCGCAGGAGGACCTGGTCACGGTCCGTCAACCGGGGTCTGTGCTCCGTAGGGCCGGTCCCCGGATATCCGGTGGGGTAGCCGATGCCGCTGTCGGCGACCACGTCGAGCACCGGAACCATGGAGCCGATGCCGAACCGCTCGTAGAACCGCATGTGATAGGCCTTCCAGTCCGGCGTCCCGAACGGCGCGGGGCTCACACGGGCCAGGAGGAGAGCGGCGCGTTCCGCTTCCTGCGCGACCGGCGCCGGCAACACGACGGTCCCAGCTAGCCGGGTGTCCACGGCGACCGGGTGCCGGCGCAGGCCAGGCGCCAAGGCGCGCATCCGAACGCCGGCGGCCTCGTGTCTGCCGACGTGCTGAAGGTCGGAGTGGGCAGCCCGAAGGGTGGCGATGGTCTCAGAGACACCGATGACCTCGTCAGCCCCGACGGCGTCGAGCTGGGCCAGCAGGTAGCCGAGTGCGTCGGTCTCGGTGCTCGGTGCGTGCAGGGAGCTGATCAGGACGCGGACCCTCATCAGCTCGCGCACGAACCCGTCGACCGTGGCCTCCCCAGCCGAGGGGAACTCCGCCAGGACCTTTACGATCAGGTTTCCGATCGAGGTGGGGGTCCGTGCGGCCGTGAGCACAGCAGCCACGGGGCCCGTCAAACGGAGCGACGCTTCGACGGCGCGCTGCCGGGCGGCTCGAGAATCGGCTTGGTATGGGACGACGAGACGGTCCCCGCGTTCGGCGAGGGTGGTGTTGGTGACCACCGGAAGCCGAGCCAGCAGCTCGGGCATGGCTTCCAGCCGGGCGATGATCTGCTCCATCCAGTCCGCGGATGCACGGGCCACCGGCAGGTGTTCGAAGCCCCAGTCCGCACGGGCTGAACCGCCGAACCCCGCGGTGGTGACGCCGGCGAAGTACCCGAAGGGCGTGGGACGACCGTGTGCCCGCAGCAAATACCGAGCTACCGAGAGCGCCGCCCGTCGCACATCGCGCGGCCGAGACCGTTCAGCAGACAGGAGGCCGTCGACCTCCCGGCCCAGTGCCGGGCTGGCGTGCCACAACGCGTTGCCGGTGCCCGTGTCGCGGACCGCACGCAGCCAGGGAAGCTGTCCGGTGAAGACGCCGGGGGAGCGGTCGGCCAGGTTGGGCCAGGGCAGCAGTGGAGGGGTGGGGGATGCCACCGCGCGCACGAGCGCCGTGCGGCCGGAGCGAAATACGGGGCTTTCCACCTGTACCTCCGTGAAGCGTCAACGTATGTAGGGAGGGCCGGGTGC
>NZ_JBSGXB010000372.1:0-6551 GCF_053609185.1 Streptomyces sp. NPDC054956
CCCCCACACTCCGGGGCGCCGTCCGGCGCGGGCGAGGGCGGCCGCCATGGCCCGCTCGGGCTGGAGCGCGGGATGCAGGTAGCCGCTGTGGAGTTCGATGACCCCGGCCGGCGGGGCCGCGAGGGTGACCAGTACCCCGGAGGCGTCGACGGAGCGCGGGACGATCTCGTCGGCCCCCTCCGCGCTGAGGGCGACGGCCTGCCAGGAGGTGTCGCCGGGCGCGGGGGAAGGCGTACGGGGCCTGGCGCGGAAGGCCCCGGCTCCGGGGCGGGTGACCACGAGGCCTTCGGCGGACAGCTGGGCCAGGGCCCTGGAAACGGTGACGGGGCTGACCCGGAAGCGTTCGACCAGGGCCCGGCTGGAGGGGAGCTTTCCATCCAGCGGGTAGCGGTTCAACTCCGACCGCAGGCATTCCGCCAGTTCCGCCACACTGCTACGCTCATACATGACAGCAAAGAATAGCGCTACTCCAGTCTCCGCGATAGCAGTTGAGGATGCGACCGGAGACGCGGCAGCGGTCCGGGACGCGATGCGGAGCCCGGCATCGACCCCCGCGCCGGCCGGCGCGCGGGTGCGCCGGTTCGGCGGCGGCACCGCCCTCGCCTGTGCCGGTGTCGTGGCCTTCTCGCTGACCTTCCCCTCCACCGCCTGGGGCCTGGAGAGCTTCGGCCCCTGGTCGCTGTTCACCCTGCGCTGCGTCCTCGCGGGCCTGACCGCCGGCGTCTGCCTGCTGGCGGGGCGCGTACCGCTCCCCGACCGCGCCCACTGGGCGGGCCTCGCGGTCGTCGCGGGCGGTGTGGTCATCGGCTTCCCGCTGCTCACCACCCTGGCGCTGCAGACCTCCACCACCTCGCACGCCGCCGTCGTGGTCGGCCTGCTGCCGCTGACCACCGCCGTCGTGTCCTCGCTGCGCACGGGCGCCCGGCCGCCGCGCCGGTTCTGGGCGGCCGCCGTCTCCGGGGCCGTGATCGTCCTCGGCTTCACCCTGGCCCAGAGCGGCGGTTCGCTCTCCTTCGGCGACGCCCTGCTCTTCTGCGCCCTGCTCGTGTGCGCGGCCGGGTACACCGAGGGCGGACGTCTGGCCCGGGTCATGCCCGGCTGGCAGGTGATCGGCTGGGCGCTGGTGCTGTGTCTGCCGCTGGGGCTGGCCGGCTCCGCGATCGGGCTCTCGCACGAGCCCGTCCACCTCACCTGGCACGGACTGGCCGGGCTCGCCTGGGTGGCCATCGGCTCCACCTTCCTCGGCCTGTACGTCTGGTACCGGGGCATGGCGGAGATCGGCGCGGCCCGCGCGAGCCAGCTCCAGCTCGCGCAGCCGCTGCTGACCATGGTGTGGTCGGTGGCCCTGCTCGGCGAGCGGCTGTCCCCCGCCGCACCCGTCGCCGCCTGCGCGGTTCTCGTCTGCATCGCCGCGACCCAGCGGGCCAAGCAGTGACCCGACGGGTCAAATGATGGCGGAACGACCTAAACTGCTAGCACCGGATCGGACCGCCACCGAGGAGGTCAGCTATGCGCGCGACCGAGGGCGACCAGCTGGTTCAGCACGGCAGGATCGTGGGCCAGCACGACAAGGTCGGTGAGATCACCCAGGTGCTCGGGGAGAACGGCACCCCTCCCTACCGGGTCCGCTTCACGGACGGGCACGAGGCCGTCATGTCCCCCGGCCCGGACTGCGTGGTGAAGCACCCGGCCGAACACGAGCACTGAACCGGTCCGGCGTTTCGCCGGTTCAGCGCGGCGGCGCCACGGCCGGGTAGTGGTCGGCGACCACCCTGGCCATCGCCCCGTTGGGGTCCGCGACCACCTGCTTCGCCGAGAAGTAGGCGTGGCCGCGGACCTCCGGGTAGCCGCGGGCGAAGCGGACGTGCCGCGACAGCTCCCGCGGATCGCGCCAGGCCGCGGTGGAGCTCTCCGGATCGCAGCGGTACAGCGCCTCGCCCACGTAGAGCTGGACCTCGGTGCCCGCGACGGTCCGCGCCCACCAGGGGACGATGGCCGCGTAGTCGGCGGTCGGATGGCCGATCTGCCAGTAGGCCTGCGGCGCGATGTAGTCGATCCAGCCCTCGCGCACCCACTTGCGGGTGTCCGCGTACAGGTCGTCGTACGTGGCGATGCCCGCCCGCGTCGGCGAACCGAGCGGGTCCCTGTCGGAGTTGCGCCAGACGGCGAAGGGGCTGATGCCGAAGCGCACCGACGGGCGCAGCGCCCGTAGCCGCCCGGACATCTCGTGGACCAGCGTGTCGGTGTTGTGCCGGCGCCAGTCGGCGCGGGTGGCGAAGGACCGGCCGTACTTCTCGTACGCGGCGTCGTCGTCGAAGTCCCGGCCCTCGACGGGGTACGGGTAGAAGTAGTCGTCCCAGTGGACCCCGTCGACGGGGTAGCGGGCGACGGCGTCGAGCATGGCGTCCTGCACGAAGCGCCGTACCTCCGGCAGACCGGGGTTGTAGTAGAGCTTGCCTCCGTAGGCGACGGTCCAGCCCCGGTTGCGGCGCGCCGGGTGCTCGGGGACGAGCAGGCTCCGGTCGGTGTGGTTGGCCACCCGGTACGGGTTGAACCAGGCGTGCAGTTCCAGCCCGCGGGCGTGCGCTTCGGCGACGGCCGTGCCGAGCGGGTCCCAGCCGGGGTCGACGCCCTGTTCCCCGGTCAGCCACTGGGACCAGGGCTCGCGCGCCGAGGGCCACATGGCGTCGGCGGTGGGCCGGACCTGGAGGATCACGGCGTTGAGCCGGCGGGCCACGGCCGTGTCGAGGAGCCCGAGGAGTTCGGCGCGCTGCTCGGCGGCGGACAGCCCGCTCTCGGAGGGCCAGTCCACGTTCTGCACGGAGGCGGTCCACATGCCGCGGAAATCCGCCGCGACCGCCTTCGGAGCCCGCGGTGTCCGCGAGGCCTCCGCTGCCCGGGGTGCCTGCGCCTCGCGGTCCGCCCGTGCCGGGGCCGCCGTCGCCGCCGCGGCCAGCACCCCGGCCGCGCCGGCCAGCATCTCCCTTCTCCCGATGGCGCGCCTCCCGATGACCCGCCTCCCGATGTACGTCATGTGACGACTCCGTTCCGCTCCGTGACATTGCCTCGTGTCCGCCCAGCATGCCCGCCCCGGCCCGCCGCGCCGGGCAAGGACGGGGGTAACGTCGGGGGGCGTGGCGGGCGCCGGAACGCAGTTACCACTGCACGAGTACGGGGGACCCGCGATGGATGAGCAGCGAAAGGCACGATGTGACGGACCTCCCAGACGACATCGCACGCGTCGGCGTAGTGGGCTGTGGCCAGATGGGCGCGGGCATCGCGGAGGTGTTCGCCCGCAGCGGTCTTGAGGTGATGGTCGCCGAGACCACCGGCGAAGCCCTCGAACTCGGGCGCACCCGCCTGCACACCTCGCTGACGAGGGCCGCCGAACGCGGCAAGATCAGCGAGGAGGAGCGGGACGCGACCCTGGCCCGCCTGTCGTTCACCACCGACCTCGGCGAGTTCGCCGACCGCGACCTCGTCATCGAGGCGGTCGTCGAGAACGAGCAGGTCAAGACGGAGATCTTCCAGGTCCTCGACCAGGTGATCACCCGCCCGGACGCGATCCTCGCCTCCAACACCTCCTCGATCCCGCTGGTCAAGCTGGCCGTCGCGACCTCGCGGCCCGACCAGGTCATCGGCATCCACTTCTTCAACCCGGCCCCGGTGCAGCAGCTCGTCGAGCTGATCCCGGCGCTGACCACCGGCGACGAGACGATCAAGCGGGCCGAGGCCCTGGTCGGGGGCGTGCTGGGCAAGCACGCGATCCGCGCCCAGGACCGTTCCGGCTTCGTCGTCAACGCGCTCCTGATCCCGTACCTGCTGTCCGCGATCCGGATGTTCGAATCGGGCATCGCGAGCCGCGAGGACATCGACAACGGCATGGAGCTGGGCTGCGCCCACCCGATGGGCCCGCTGAAGCTCGCGGACCTCATCGGTCTGGACACGGTGGCCTCGGTGGCCGACTCGATGTACGCGGAGTTCAAGGAGCCCCTGTACGCGGCTCCCCCGCTGCTCCAGCGGATGGTCGACGCCGGCCGCCTCGGCCGCAAGACCGGCTCGGGCTTCTACCCGTACAGCTGACGGTCCCCGGACCGGACGACCGGCGGCCGGCTCAGCCGAGCCGCAGGTGGTGCAACAGCAGCAGCCCGGCCGCCATGTTGGCGGCCGGGACCTCGCCGCGCGCGATCATGTCGGGCACCAGCTTGAGCGGTACCCACTCGCGGCGCGAGGACTCGAAGTCGTCCTCGGGGTGCCCGACGTACGTGGCCCCGTCCGCCCAGTAGAGGTGGTGGCGGGCGTCGGTCAGCCCGTTGGACGGCTCGACGGTCATCAGGTGGTGCAGGGGTCCGGGCCGCCAGCCCGACTCCTCCTCCATCTCCCGGGCGGCGGCGACCTCCAGCGACTCCCCGTCCTCGACCACCCCGGCGGGCAGCTCCCAGCCCCAGCTGTCGGTGATGAAGCGGTGGCGCCACAGCAGCAGCACCTCGTTGGCCTCGTTGACGGCCGTGGCCACGGCGACCGGGCGCAGCCGGATGACGAAGTGGTCCAGGTGCCGGCCGTCGGGGAGCTCCACGTCGGCGAGATTCACATCGAACCAGCGGTTCGCGTACACGGTCTGCTCACTCAAGTTCGTCCACTGCACGGTTGTGCCACCTTCCGATCGAGTAGGTGGCAACATGGCAGCAGTTCAAGCCCTCACAGGGGAACGCGCAGCGCCCCGTCGATGAGCTCCGCGGTCTCCTCCGCGCCCGAACATCCGCTGGTCAGCAGCTGTTCCCGGACCGCCCTGAGCCGGTCCCGCAGCCGCAGCGACTCCATCCCCCGGGCCCGCTCGGCCATTTCGGCCGCCGCCGCCACTGCCTGGTCGGCCTCGCCCTGACGCAGCTGGATCTCGCACAGCATCGCGAGGCGGTGCACCCGGCCCCGGTCGTGCGCGGGGGTTCCGACCGCGGCCGCCGCCTGCTCGTGGGCCGCCCGCAGATCGCCGATCCCCAACAGCGCCTCGGCCACCTGTACGTTGACCAGCCCGGGCTGTACGTACCCCGTCTCGTCCGGCTCCGTACCCGGCGTGATCCGCTCGGCGGCCGCCTCGGCATGGCGGATGCAGGCCAACGCTGCGGTGGTGTCGCCGAGTTGGGCGTAGGCCTTGGCCTGCATGGCGTACAGATCGGCGGCCAGCGCCGGGGTGGTGTGCCGGCCCGCCGCGCGCAGGGCCGCCTCGGCGAAGGCGACGGCCTGGCGGAACTCCCGCAGGTGCAGGCACTGGTTGACGATCAGCGCGATCACGTAGGCCCCGAGCCCTCGGTCCCCGCTCGCCTTGGCCAGCCGCAGGGCCTGGTGGAAGTAGCGCTGGGCCAGCCCGTGCGCGTCCGAGTCGTACGCGCAGATCCCCGCCACCGCCACCAGGGAGCCGCCGGCCCGGTAGAGGCTGCGGCCGAGGTCGTCGGAGTAGCTCCCGCGCAGCATCGGGGCGGTCTCGGTGCCGAGGAAGCGCACGATCCGGTCGCGGGTCGCGACTCCGCCCGCGCGGCGGTACATCAGCTCGTAGTGCGCGCGTGCGGCCCGCAGGATCTCGATGTGCTCGGGGCCCACCCGGGTCGGGCCGTCGCGGGAGACGTCGGCGTCCTCCGGCGGGTTCTCCCACTCCCACACCGGGATCACGGCGGGCGTACCGGTCAGGGCCCCGGCGGCGAGGCACTGGCGGCCGTGGCCGTCGGAGCGCCACAGGGCGGCCGCGCGGTCCACGAAGCCGCTGAGCGGGGATCCGTCCGGGTCGGCGGGCTGCCCGGGCACCCCGAAGCCCACGTCGTCCAGCGAGAGCGAGCGCCGCAGCCGGCCCCCGATCACCTCGCAGATCAGGTCCGGGACCTGGCCCCGGGGGCGCTGGCCCTTCAACCACCGGGCGACGGCGGTGTGTTCGTAGCGCAAGGCCAGTCCGCGGGAGCGGCCCGCCTGGTTCACGTGCGCGGCGAGTCCTGCGTGGGACATGCCCGCCTCGGCGAGGAGGGCGTCGAGCAGGGCATTGGGCTGCATGGGCCGCTCCAAGGGCTCGTCGCTGTCAGCGTAGTGGGTGCGCGGTTCACACGGGGTGTGAACCGAGTACGCGCATAAATGCGATACGCACCCTGCCGTCGGGGGCCGTGCGGGCGCTTCACTTAAGGGCCTCGCCAAGAGGTAGCTCGGGTCGTCGGCTCCCCCTCGTACAGTGCGACGACCCGTCAACCGCGCCGCCCGTCCTGCTGTCTGCCCGACACTCCACGGCAGGCGGGCGGCGCGCTTCGGCTCCGCCGGGTCCTGGTTGGTCGCCGGGCCCCGGCCGAGCCGGACCGAGCGCGCGCCGGGCCCACCCACCGGGCCCGGCCCGCGTGGTCCCCCTCGACTCCGCCCGACGCGGCGCCCTGCCGGCCCGCCCGGCGCGGTTCCCCGGCGCGGACGCCCGCGACCCAGGCCCCGGGGCCGGCGCCCCCCCCCCCCCCCCGGGGGGGGGGGGCGCCCCCCCCCCCCCCCGCCCCAACACGGGGGGCCCCCCCCCCCCCCACCCTGGGCGG
>NZ_JBSGXB010000373.1:0-6492 GCF_053609185.1 Streptomyces sp. NPDC054956
GTACCAGGAGGTACGGCTGCGCGGAGCCGGGCAGGGGGGCGCCGGGAGTCGCGGACCAGGTGGCGGCTCCGCTCTCCTCGATCTCGGGGGTGAACCCGAAGACCTGGCGGACCTGTTCGGCGAGGCCGGCCCCGGTGCCGCGGCGGGCGTGGGCGGCCACGGCTCCCGGAACGTCCCCGTCGGCTCCCACCCAGGCGCCGAGGAGGGCGGTGAAGTCGGCGGGGGCCAGGCCCGGGTCGAAGTACGCGGGCAGGCAGTCGAGGACGGCCAGTACGGGTGCGATCACCTCGTCCAGGCTCTCGGTGATGCGCTGGGCGAGGTCGTCCTCGGCGTACACGGCGGGGAGTTGGGCGCCGAGCGGGTGCCGGGAGGTCAGGCCGGGGACCAGCCGCCGGTTCACCGCTGGTCCACCCTGACCTGGTGGTCGTAGCTGAAGGCGAGGGAGCCGGGGCCGAGGACGATCCGGTCGGCGGGTTCCCCGCGCCGGCGGGTCTCCAGGTCGGCCGGGAAGAGCCGTACGCTCTCCACCGACTCGACGCCGGGCACCTGTTCGAGGACCGCCCAGACGGCTCCGGTGTGCACGGCCCGGCCGAACGGCCAGCCGGCGCCGTCGGGTCCGCCGGTCAGTGGGTTGACCTGCCGGTAGAGGGCGGCGAGCGCGGCCCGCTGGACGCGGGCGGCCGGGATGCCGTCGGCGGCGCGCAGGACGGCGACGACGGTGACGCCCTGGTAGTAGGGCGGTTCGACGACGAGCCGGGTGCCGAGCATCCGCCGGGCGTCCAAGTGGGCCGACACGGAAGCGAGTAGCTCGGGCGGGCAGGCCATCCGGGCGAATTCCAGGCGGCCTTCGCCGTCGTCCTCGGCGGCCGGTACGAGCAGCACGCGCACGCCGCCGGGGCCCGCCTCGGGGGCTTCGACGCAGCGGACGCGGGCGACTTCGGGGGCGGCCTGCCGGGTGAGGTACTCGAAGTCCTCGGCGGTGACGGCCCGTTCACGGGTGCGCAGTTCCATGGCCCCGCGCAGGCGGGCGTTGGCCACGTCCTCGCCGTCGACCCCGCCGCCGGCGGCGCGGCGGTTCTCCACGCGGGCGATGTAGGGGATGGAGCTGCGCAGCACGCTCAGGGTGCGGCGGGCCACGTTGCCGCGCCGCCCGCCGCCGGTCAGGTACGGGCGGGCGCGGACCGGGACGCCCTTGGCGGGTACGGCACCGTACTGGCGCAGGGAGCCGTCGGCCTCGCGCACGGCGGGGCCGAAGGTGATCTCGCCGGTGGCCCGGTCGACGCCGATGTGCCGGGACCGGGGGCCCGATTCGCCGAAGTGCGGGACCTCGGTCCAGTCCACCCAGCCTTCGGAGGGGCTGTGGGTCTCCACGGTGAAGGGCAGCCCGCCCGCGATCACCGGGGTCCGGTCGAGGGTGAAGCTCTGGCCGGGGACGCCTTCGGAGACTCCGAGGAGCTGCTCGCCGACCTGTTCGGCGTGGACGGCGGGCGCGGTGCCGCCGATGGTGAAGGCCTCGGCGGAGAGCAGGGAGGGGGCCGCCGAGTACGTGCGCTGCCCTTCGGCCGGGGCGACGACCACGCAGCGCAGCCAGCCGGCGCGGCGGCGGGCCTCGGCGGAGGCCAGGTGGTTGTCGGGGAGCTGGATCAGCACGTCGCCGGGCCGGTTGAAGCCGCCGGTGCCGTCGCGGTCGACCTCGCAGCGGGTCCAGCCCTCGCCGGTCCACGCCTCCCAGGCGAGCGGGGGCCGTTCGGGGTCGATGCCGTGGCCGGCGACGGGGAAGTCCAGGCGGAGCGCGACCACGCAGGAGGGCGCGGCCTCGGAGAGCCCGAAGTAGAGGGCGTCGCCCGGGCGGGGCACGGGCGAGAAGCAGGGGACTCCGCGTCCGGTGGCGAGCTCGGGGCCGCGGTCGGTCAGGACGGCGGGGGTCGCGGGGGTGCCGGGGCCGGGTCCTCCCGGCGCCTTGGACAGGGCGCCGCCGGGGGCCGCGGCCGGTTCGGCCGTGCCGGTGGCGAGGACCGACAACTCGACCGGGACCAGCGCGAGTTCCCGTACGGTCGAGAAGATCACCGCCTCGTCGGTCTCGGTGCGCGTGGTGGCGACCTCGCTGCCCTCGCGGATGCGGACGGTCTCGGGCTGGGGTGCCGACAGCCAGAACGTGACGTCGGTACGGGCCGCCGAGGGCGGGTTGAGGGTGAGCCCGATCAGGTCGAGGAAGGCCACGTGGTTCTTGTCCGGCACCCGGTTGAGCCGGTAGATCAACTGGTCGGTCATGTGGGCGAAGGCCTCGATGAGCGTGACCCCGGGGTCGGAGACGTTGTGGTCGCTCCATTGCGGGCAGCGCTGCTGGACCATCCGCTTGGCCTCGTCCACGAGGTCCTGGAAGCGGCGGTCGTCGAGGTTGGGACGGGGCAGCGCCATCAGCCGCCGCTCCCTTCGATGCCGGTGCCGGTGGTGGACGCGGGTGAGCCGTGGGCGGGGATCACGTAGAACGGGAAGACCAGGTTGCGGGGGGTGTTGGAGCCGCGCGGGGCGTAGCTGATGTCGATGTAGAGGGTGCCGGCCTCCACGGCGTCGAAGCTGACGGTCACGTCGACGAGCCGGATCCTGGGTTCCCACCGCTCCAGCGCGGTGCGCACCTCGTAGCCGATCTGTGCGGCGGTGGCCGCGTCGGCCGGGGCGAAGACGTGGTCGTGGATGGCGCAGCCGAACTGCGGGCGCATCGGGCGCTCCCCCGGCGCGGTGCCCAGGATCAGCCGCATGCTCTCCTCGATCTCCTGCTCGCGGCGCACCAGCGCGATGGCCCCGGTCGCGTCGGTGCGCAGCGGGAAGGCCCAGCCGGCTCCGATGAACTGCTCCCCCACGGCCCGTTCACCCGCCGATCAGGACGGTGGGGGCGCCCATGACGATCGGCGCGCCGCACGCGGCCATGTCGCCCATGCGGGCGGCGGGCAGACCGCCGATGAGGACGGTCGGGCAGCCGGGCGGGGCGATGACCGAGGGCGGGTGGACGGCGGGGGGCGGGAAGGAGCAGATGTGCGGGGTGGACACCACGGCCGCCGGCATGCCGCCGATCAGGACGGTGGGCACTCCGGGCGGCCCGATCACCCCGGGATGGCCGGTGGGGTCCCCGACGCGTGCGGCTGGCGGCATATCGCTGATCTCCTCGGTTCCGGCGGCTAGTTGATGCGGACGAGCGCGGCGCTGATCGACAGGCTGGCGCCGCCCTTGAGTTCGGTGCTGGCCTGGCCGTTGACCGCGACGGTGGTGCCCTTGACGTCGACCTGGCCGTTGGTCCGGAGCTTCAGCGCGCCCGCACCCCCGTCGACCTCCACTCCGGCCTGGGCGGTGATCTGTACCGACTGGCCCTTGAGTTCGAGCTTTCCGGTGCCCGCGTCCATCGCGATGCCCTGCTGCGCCTTCACCGTCACCTTGTCCTTGGCCTCGATCTCGACGGTTCCGTCGCTGTGCACGGTGACGGAGGTGTTCTGCTGGTCGAGGTGGAGGGTGAGCTTCCCGTCGCCGGTGGCCAGGCGCACACCCTTGGGTCCGCGCGCGCAGTCCAGCAGCTCCAGCCGGTTTCCCGAACGGGACACCAGGGAGCGGCGGTTGGTGGATCCGCTGGTGGAGTCGACGAGCGGGGCCTCGTGGTCGGAGGGCTTGTCCTGGCCGTTGTAGAGCCCGCCGATGACGTACGGGTGGTCCACGCGGCCCTGTTCGAAGCCGACGAGCACCTCGTCGCCCACCTCGGGGCCGAAGATCCCGCCGCCTCCCTTGCCCCCGAGGTCGGCGGTCCGGGCCCAGTCGCTCACGTACTCCCCGTCCAGCCAGGGGAAGGCCAGTTTGACCCGGCCCCGGTCCTCGGGGTCCCGGGTGTCGGTCACGGTCGCGTTGACCAGGCCCCCGATCCGGCCCCGGTCTCCGCCCGGGCCCGATCCGCCGCCGGAGGCGAGGCCGTGGAGCGAGCGGTTGGAGCGGCCGCCGACCGTGAGCCAGGTCTGGTAGCCGGTCTGCGGGTCGAAGACGTGGCGGCTCGCGGAGATCGTGTACTTGCCCTCGAAGGGCGCCCCGACGTTGGTGAGGGTGACGGCGGTGCCCGCCCGCAGCCTCGGCATGCCCATCGCGACGGCGTCGAGCTCCGCGAAGGAACCGGCGAGGTCGGCGGCGAGGGACTTCGCGGCCTGGTCGGCCTCGGCCTGGGTGCGGTACGGGGTGTCGGTGGCCAGGAACAGCGCGTCGCCGAAGGCGTCGGCCGCCTGCTGGGGGGTCAGGCCGAGGTCGAGCCGGTCGCTGCGGCCCGCGGGGGCCCGGCCGACGACGGCCGCCTTCGCCTGGACGTCCCAGCCGCGCACCTCCACCTGCTGGACCTGGTCGGCCGCGGTCACCGAGGCGTGGCAGCTGAGCAGGTTCCGCCCGAACTCCAGGACGTACGGGCTCGCCTGGGGCCGGGTGGACGCGGCGGGCGCGGCCTCCGCCCTGGCCGGCACCCGGAAGAAGAAGCGGCCCTCCAGTACGCCGACCTCGGCTCCCGCGAGGTCGGCCAGCCGGTGCAGGAACTCCCAGTCGGTGATGCCCGGTTGCGCCAGGTGCTCGTACACGGTGCTGGTCGTGTCGACGGAGCCGACGGGAAGTCCGGCCCGCCGGGCGACCTGGACGGCCACGTCGGAGGCGGTCATCTGGCGGTATCCGGTGACCCGGCGGCCCCGGAAGAAGCGGTGCGCGTGGTCGAGGCCGCGTACGACGGTGAAGGTGCCGGTGGCGTCGAGGTCGATCTCGACCGCCGTGACCTCCCCCGAGACCAGGAGCTGGCGCTGCGGGTCGTCGGCGGCCCGCGCGAAGAGTTTGACGGGGCTGCCGAGGGTGAACCCGGCGGCACGCAGGGCGAGATGGTGGGGGTCGCGGAAGCGCAGCACGAACAGGTCGGGCAGTTCGGTGCTGTCGTCCACGTACGCCGACACCAGCGTCTGCGCGACCGGCTCGGGCAGCGCCTGCCCGGCGACCTCGACGGCGAGGCTGTTGACGAAGCTCTCTCCGGCCATGGATCAGTTCAGCTCCTCGGCACCGGGAAGCAGCAGTTCGGTGCCGGGCTCCAACCGCATCGGGTCGTCGATGCCGTTGGCCTCGGCGATGTGGCGCCAGGCGGTCGCGTCCCCGTACTCCCGCCAGGCGAGCAGCGCGAGGGTGTCCCCCGTGACCACACGGTGCACGCGGCGTGCGGCGAGCGCCCCTGAGGTGGGGTTCTGGCCGGGCATGGGTCCGCTGAGTTCCTCCAGGGTGACCTGGCAGACGGCGCGGATCGGGATCCCGCCGGGAGTGAACAGCGTGTACTTCGCCTGCACTTGGCTGACGTAGCCGACGAACCCGGTGAGTCCGCCCCAGCGCAGGATCACCCAGGGCGGGACGCCCTGCTTCTGCTGGTGCGTCTCCGGGGTGGCCACGCAGCAGGCGAGCAGCTTCTCCACGGCCGCCACCACCCGGCCGTCCTGGTCGGCGCTCGCGTCGAAGAACATCTCCAGGGTCAGCTTTGCGGCGCCGGGTCCCTTGAACTCGGCGGGGCCGGCGGTGGCCGCGCCCTTGGCGGGCTTGCGCTCCCACTGGGCGGACTTGGCGAGGCTCAGTTCCTTGGGGTTGAACTGGAAGTCGATCCGCCCCATCCTCGGCCCGGCCGGGCCGGCCCCACCGTCGGCGGGCGGTTCGCGCAACTCCAGCCAGGCCCGCTCCAGTTTGGGGCGGGGCCCGGAGCCGCCGGAGGCGGGGGAAGCCGAGGCGATGAAGGCGACGGGCTGGTGCAGGGACATGTCCGCAGTCCTCCTCTATCGGCCCGCGTTGAGGAAACCGTGGTGGGCGATCTCCAGGGTTTCGGTGGCGACCTTGACGGTCTCGGGGTTGAGGGAGGGCCCGGTCCAGCGCACGGGAACCACGTCCATCAGGCTCCAGCGGGCGACGACGGTCCCGTCGAGCGTCATGGCGCTGATGTGGGCGGTTTTGCGGGGTATCCCGCCGAGCATGCCGGACAGCCAGCGGGTGACCAGTTCGGTGTCGCGGGTGACCGGACGGGTCAGCTTGATGTTGGAGTACTTGATCCGGGTGGGGAGTTGCCAGACGTATCCGTTGTTCCCGCCCTCTTCGCGCTGCTCCATGACGACCTCGCAGCCGAGGCCCTCGCAGCTGTTGAAGGAGCCGAGGCTGATGTTGTCGATCTCGACCATGAAGCACACGCTGACGGCGGGATCCTGTTGCCGGGCCATGTCGCTGTCCGCTCTCCTTCCGTCTCTCAGCCTGGTCTGTGAGTAGCTGGTCTGTGAGTAGCCGGCCTGTCAGTGCCTGCGATCGAGCCGTACGCCGGCCCGCTCGCGGTCGAGCCGCAGTTCCGCGCGGAGCAGCCGGCCGAGGGGGCCGATGAGACGGCGGACGAGCTCGTCGGTGCTGGGTTCCGCGGGGGCGGGTACGGGTGCGGGTGCCGCCGCGGGCGGGGGTACGGGTGGGGCGGGGGCC
>NZ_JBSGXB010000374.1:0-6478 GCF_053609185.1 Streptomyces sp. NPDC054956
GTCGTCGCGGTCTTCCAGTGGGGCTGGCTCGGCTCGGTCTTCGGGGTGGAGCAGACCGGCCCGATCATGTCGATGATGCCGATCTTCATGGTGGGCGTCGTCTTCGGTCTGGCCATGGACTACGAGGTCTTCCTGGTCACCCGCATGCGTGAGGCGTACGTCCACGGCGAGCGGCCGGGCCAGGCCGTCGTGACCGGCTTCCAGTACAGCGCCCGGGTGGTCGTCGCCGCGGCCGTCATCATGATCGCGGTGTTCTCGGGCTTCATGGGGGCCACCGAGCAGATGGTCAAGATGATCGGCTTCGGCCTGGCCATCGCCGTCTTCTTCGACGCCTTCATCGTCCGGATGACCATCGTCCCGGCCGTCCTCGCGCTGCTCGGCCACAAGGCCTGGTGGCTGCCGAAGTGGCTGGACCGCATCCTGCCGAACGTGGACGTGGAGGGCGAGAGCCTGCGCAAGCACCTCGACGAGTCCGCGAAGGGCTCCGACGGCTCCGACGGCTCGGAGGGTCCGGACAAGGACCGCGAGCTGGCCAAGGTCTGACCGCGGCCGCACCGCCCGTACGAAGGACCGGCCCCGCACCTCATCGGTGCGGGGCCGGTCCCGTTTTCGTCGTGGGGTGCTGCGCCTAACGGGTGGCGGCGGGCGCGGGCGCGTACGTACGGCGCAGGAAGCGGCGCAGCGCGGCGATGTCGAACTGGACGACCGCGACGCCCTCGGGGGAGTGGAACTCGACGACGGCCTGGACGCGCCCGCAGGGCCACACGCGCACGTCGCCGGTCCCGGTCGGGGCCTGCAGGCCCGCCTCCAGGAGGGCGCGGGGGAAGACCCACTCGTTGTCCGTGCCCTCGGGGGAGAGGTCGGCCGGGAAGACGATCCGGACGGCCAGGGGCTCGGCGGGGACGAAGCGCAGGGCGACCGGAATGGCCCGGTAGAGCGGATCGTCGGTGATCACGCGGGCGCGCACCCGCTCCTCGACGAGGCCCGCGGTGGCCGTCGCCGGGGCGGTGGCGGTGGCGGTCGCGGTGGCACCTGCGGATGGATTCTCGGCGGTGGCTGACATCGACAAGACTCCTCGAATCGGAACATATGCGTCCGTATTGCCCCCAGCCTCGCACATTCCCACGAATCCGCACGGGTCTATTTGTGGCGGGGACGCTCTTGCCAACGGTTTGCAATTGGGCACTATTCTTGAACGGTTAAAGATTTGTCGGTTCAACGGACCGCAGGAAGCGGAGCAAAACCATGCATGTGCCCGACGGCTTCATCGATGCCCCCGTCTCCATCGCCGCAGGTGTCGCCGCCGCCGGAGCCGTGGCCGTCAGCCTCCGGGGTGCCCGCCGGGAGCTGGACGAGCGCACCGCGCCGCTCGCCGGACTCGTCGCCGCCTTCATCTTCGCCGTGCAGATGCTGAACTTCCCCGTGGCCGCCGGCACCAGCGGCCACCTGCTCGGCGGAGCCCTCGCCGCGATCCTCGTCGGCCCCTGTACGGGTGTGCTGTGCGTGTCCGTCGTCCTGCTCATGCAGGGCGTCCTGTTCGCCGACGGCGGGCTGACCGCGCTCGGCGTCAACGTCTGGACCATGGCCGTCGTGACCGTGGTCGTCGCCTACGCCGTCTTCCGCGGCCTGGTCAAGCTGCTGCCCCGCGGCCGCCGCTCGGTCACCGCGGGCGCCTTCGCCGGAGCACTGCTCTCGGTGCCCGCCGCGGCCGCGATGTTCACCGTCTTCTACGCCCTGGGCGGCACCACCGACGTACCGCTCGGCAAGGTCTTCGGCGCCATGGTCGGCGTCCACGTCCTCATCGGCCTCGGCGAGGCCGCCATCACCGCCGCCACCGTCGGCGCCGTGATCGCCGTACGCCCCGACCTCGTCCACGGCGCCCGCGGCCTGTCCACCCCGCTCAAGCTGCGCGTCGACGGCGAGCTCGTCGACGCCCCGGCCGCCCCGGCCGCCGCCCCGGTCTCCCTCGCCGCCCGCTCCACGAAGCCCGTGTGGATCACCGGCCTGGTCACCGCCCTCGCCCTCGCCGGCTTCGTCTCCTTCTACGCCTCCGCCAGCCCCGACGGCCTGGAGAAGGTCGCCGCCGACAAGGGCATCGACCAGAACGTCAAGGAGCACGCCGCCGCCGACTCCCCGCTCGCCGACTACAGCGTCAAGGACGTCTCCGACGCCCGCCTCTCCGGCGGCCTCGCCGGCGTCATCGGCGTCGGCGCGACCGTGGCCGTGGGCACCGGCGTCTTCTGGACCGTCCGCCGCCGCCGCGGCGCCGACCTCACGGCCGCCTCCACGGCCGTACCGACCGCCTGACATGGGCGCCGGCCACGCCCACAAGCTCTACCGGCACGGGCACTCGCCCGTCCACGAGCTGCCCCCGCACTGCAAGCTCGCCGCGACCTTCGCCTTCGTGGTCGTCGTCGTGTCCACACCGCGCGAGGCGGTGTGGGCCTTCGGCCTGTACGCCGTCCTCCTCGCGGCGGCCACGGCCGTGGCCCGGATCCCGGCCGGCTTCCTGCTGCGCCGACTGCTGATCGAGGTGCCCTTCGTCGCCTTCGCCGTCCTGATGCCCTTCGTGGCACAGGGCGAGCGGGTGGAGTTCCTGGGCATGTCGCTGAGCGTCTCCGGCCTCTGGGGCGCCTGGAACGTCCTGGCCAAGGGCACCCTCGGCGTGGCCGCGTCCGTCCTGCTCGCCTCCACCACCGAACTGCGGGCCCTGCTGCTGGGCCTGCAGCGGCTCAAGCTGCCGCCGCTGCTCGTGCAGATCGCCTCGTTCATGATCCGGTACGGCGACGTGATCACCGACGAGCTCCGGCGGATGTCCATCGCACGGCGCTCCCGGGGCTTCGAGGCCCGCGGCATCCGGCACTGGGGCGTCCTCGCCAAGACGGCCGGCGCCCTGTTCATCCGGTCCTACGAGCGCGGCGAGCGGGTCTACCTCGCGATGGTCAGCCGCGGCTACGCCGGCTCGATGCCGGTGATCGACGAAGTGGCGGCCACCCGCGCCCAGTGGGCGTACGCGTCCGCGCTCCCGGTGACGGCACTGGCCGTCTGTCTGATGGGATGGACCCTGTGAACGCACCCACCGCGCCCTCGCTGGAAGTCTCCGGCCTCGCCTACGCCTACCCCGACGGCCACCAGGCCCTCTTCGGGGTCGACCTGAGCGTCGGGCGCGGTGAGCGCGTGGCCCTGCTCGGCCCCAACGGCGCCGGCAAGACCACCCTCGTGCTGCACCTCAACGGGATCCTGAGCGGCGGCGTCGGCAGCGTGAGCGTGGCCGGGCTGCCCGTGGAGAAGCGCAACCTCGCCGAGATCCGCCGCCGCGTCGGCATCGTCTTCCAGGACCCCGACGACCAGCTCTTCATGCCGACGGTGCGCGAGGACGTGGCCTTCGGCCCGGCCGCCGCCGGAATGCGCGGAGCCGAGCTGGAGGCGCGGGTGCGCGAGGCGCTGGAGCTGGTCGGGATGGCCGCCTTCGCGGACCGGCCCCCGCACCACCTGTCCTTCGGGCAGCGCCGCCGGGTCGCGGTGGCGACCGTCCTGGCCATGCGCCCCGAGATCCTGGTGCTCGACGAGCCGTCCTCCAACCTGGACCCGGCCTCGCGCCGCGAGCTCGCGGACATCCTGCGGTCGCTGGACGTCACCGTGCTGATGGTGACGCACGACCTGCCGTACGCGCTGGAGCTCTGCCCCCGCGCGGTGGTCCTCAGCGAGGGGACCATCGTGGCGGACGGGCGCACGCAGGAGCTGCTGTGCGACGAGGAGCTGATGCGGGCGCACCGGCTGGAGCTGCCGTTCGGGTTCGACCCGAGGTCGGTGTCGGTGGGATGAGCACGCCGGTGGCATAAGCGCGGGGCGGTGGTTGTTGCACCGCCCGTGAACGTGAACATCCAGGGTGAGGTGGCGGAGGGCTACGAGGCCGTCCGCGAGGCTTTCGTACGCAACTTCGAGGTGCTCGGGGACCGGGGTGCGGCCGTGTCCGTGTACCGGGACGGCCGCAAGGTCGTGGACCTGTGGGGCGGCACCGAGGACGCGGACGGCGCGGAACCCTGGACCGCCGGCACCGCGCAGGTGGTCCGCTCGGCGACCAAGGGCGTCGCGGCCGTGGTGCCGCTGCTGCTGCACCAGCGCGGGCTGCTCGACCTGGACGCGCCCGTGGCCTCGTACTGGCCGGAGTTCAAGGCGGGCGGCAAGGAGCGGGCGCTCGTACGGGACCTGCTCGCGCACCGCGCCGGGGTGCCGGCGCTGGACCGGGGGCTGACCCCGGCCCAGGCGGTGGACGGGCGGTCGGGCGCCGGGGCGGTCGCCGCGCAGCGGGCCTTCTGGGAGCCCGGCACCGCGCACGGCTACCACGCGCAGACGTACAGCTGGCTGCTGTCGGAGCTGGTGCTGCGGGTGACGGGGGAGTCGCTGGGCCGGTGGCTGGCGCGCGAGGTGACCGGGCCGCTGGGCCTGGACTTCTGGATCGGCCTGCCGGAGGAGCAGGCCGGGCGGGTGGGCCGGGTCGCGCCGGTGGAGCCGCCGGAGTCGGCGGGAGCGCTGAAGCTGCGGCCGCGCAGGAACGTTTCGGAAGCCTATGCCGACCCCGAATCGCTGACCCGGCGGGCCTTCGCGGCGATCGATCCGCTGCCGGACGAGAACGCCCCCGAGTACCGCGCGGCCGAGCTGCCCGCGTCGGCGGGCATCGGCACGGCACGGGCCCTGGCGGGCCTGTACGCGGCGCTGCTCTCCGACACGCAGGACGGCGCGCGCCTGTTCGCGCCGGACACCACCGCCCTGGCGGGCCGCGAACTGTCCGCCGGACCGGACCGGGTCCTGGTGGTCAACACGCGCTTCGGCCCGGGCTACATGCTGCACGGCCCGGCCTCGCCACTGCTGTCCCCGGCCTCCTTCGGCCATCCGGGGCGCGGCGGCTCCCTGGCCTTCGCGGACCCGGAGGCCGGGATCGGCTTCGGCTACGTCACCAACGCCCTGGCCAAGTCGGTCACCGCCGACCCGCGGGCCCAGGCACTGGTCCGCGCCGTCCGCTCCGCGCTCTAGAGGTTCTCACCGGGCCCCGTCCGCCACCCGGGAAAGTGCGTCGACCGGTCCGGGCGGGGAGCGCTAGCGTCGGCGTATGACGACCACCGCGCATCCCCTCTTCGCCGAAGCCCTCGCCGCGCTGGGGCTCGAACCGGACGTACGGAGCTTCCCCGACGGCACCCGGACCGCCGCCGACGCGGCCGCCGCCATCGGGTGCGAGCTCAGCCAGATCGTGAAGTCGCTGATCTTCGCCGCGGACGGGGTGCCCGTCCTGGTGCTCATGGACGGGGCCTCGCGGGTGGACGTGGAGGCGGTGCGCCGGGAGCTCGGCGCCGCGGCCGTGACCCGGGCGGACGCGGCGCTGGTCCGCGAGACCACGGGCTACGCCATCGGGGGCGTCCCGCCCTTCGGTCACCGCACCCGCACCCGGGTCCTCGCGGACCGCTCCCTGCTGGCCCACGAGGAGGTCTGGGCGGCCGCCGGGACCCCGCACACGGTGTTCCCGATGGCCCCGCGCGAGCTGATCCGGCACGCGGGGGCCGTACTGGCCGACGTACGGGAGGCCTGACCGCGCGGGGCGGACCCGCACCGGGCGGACCCGCGCGGCCCGTGCCGCGCGGTTACGCCCCCCTGGGTCAGCCCGCGTTCAGTACCGCCGCCACGATCGGGCCGGCCGCGTCGCCGCCGTGCCCGCCGCCCTGGACCATCGCGGACGCCGCCACGTCACCGCTGAAGCCGGTGAACCAGCTGTCCGGGTTCTGCGCGCCGTCGACCTCGGCCGAGCCGGTCTTCGCACCCTTGTCGGAGCCGCCGACCGACGCCATCGCGCCGCTGGCCGTACCGCTGGTCGCCGTCAGCTTCATCATCCGCACCAGCTGCGCCGTCACCGCGGGCTTCATCGCCCGGGTGGCCTTCGCGAGCTGGCGCCCGTCCACCGAGGCCTTGACGACGACCGGCTGACGGAACACCCCGCTCCTGGCGGTCGCCGTGATCGAGGCCATGGTCAGCGGGTTCATCTGGACCTCGCCCTGCCCGATGTACGCGGCGGCCGCCGACGGGCCGGTGGCGTCCGGGACCTTGCCGTCGACGGTGGGGATGCCGACCTTCCACTCCACGCCGATGCCGAAGACCTCGCGGGCCTCCTTCGGGAGCGCGTTGATGTCGCCGACCGGCTTGATCTGCTTGATGAAGGCGGTGTTGCAGGACTGCGCGAAGCTCGTGGCGAAGGGCTCGTTGTCGAGCTTGAAGCCCTTCAGGTTCTTGAAGGTCCGGCCCTCCCAGGAGACCTCCGCCGGGCACTCGGCGACCTTGTCCGCCGCCACCAGGCCGCGGTCCAGCAGCATCGCGGAGGTCACGATCTTCATCGTGGAACCGGGTGCGCGCGCCCCGCTGATGGAGGCGGGGAACCCGTCCGAGCGGTGGTCGGCGATGGCCAGGACGTAGCCCGTGCTGGGCTGGACGG
>NZ_JBSGXB010000375.1:0-6443 GCF_053609185.1 Streptomyces sp. NPDC054956
GTCTCGATCCCCCCGCCCCCACCCCCGCCCGCGGCGTCGGCGTGGGCCACCGGGGCCGCGAGCAGCACGGCGAGCAGGACGGGCAGGGCGGGCAGCAGCGGGCGCAGGGTCGGCACCCAGGCAGGATCGACCAGCCCGGTGCATACGAGCACATGAACACAGCGCGAGCCCGGCGAGTCTCAGCCATTCGCCCGACGCGGCCGCATGACGCGTAGCCCGCGCGACCGGTTCCGCAGGCTCCGGGCCTACGCCCCGCCGGGCCCGGGGCCGCTCTCGGCAGGGGTTCCCGTGGCAGGGCGGTCCGAGGACGGTCCGCCCGGTCCCGGGCCGCCCGGGATGGCGAACTCGCACCACACGCACTTCCCGCCGCCCCGCGGCTCGACGCCCCAGGCGTCGGACAGCCGGTCCACGAGCATGAGGCCGCGCCCCGACACCGCCCAGTCGTCCACCTCGCGCCGCCGCGGCAGGGCGCTGCTGGTGTCCTCGACCTCGATCCGGATCCGGCCCTCCGCGGTCAGCCGCATGCTGATGTGGCCGACGCCCTCCGTGTGCACCAGCGCGTTGGTCATGAGCTCGTCCGCCGCCAGTTCGATCCCGTCGGACTGGTCCCGCGCGCCCCAGGCCGCGACCGCCGCCCGGATCAGGTGCCGGGCCATCGCGGGGGCGTCCGGGTCGCCGGGGGTCAGGACGTGGCTCAGCGGGCCGCCGCCGCGCGGGGCCGGGGTGCCGCGGCGGCGCAGCAGGAGCAGGGCCATGTCGTCCCCGCCGCCGGAGTCCCCGACCAGGTCGCACAGGACGTCGGCGAGCGCCTCCACCTCGACGGGCCCGTCCCGGACCGCTTCCATGAGCTCCCGCATGCCGGTGTCGGGGTCGCCGCCGGGCCGCTCGGTCAGACCGTCCGTGCAGAGCAGCAGGGTGTCCCCGGGGTGCAGTTCGAGGCTGGTGACGGGGTACCCCGTACCTCGGCCGGACCCGGGCCCGGAACCCGTCCCGGTGCCCGGCAGGGAACCCGGCCCGGCACCGGAACCAGCCGGCTCGCGCGCCGGGAGGCCCAGCGGCAGCCCGCCTACCACCTGGACCCGGTGGCAGCTGCCGTCACCGCGCCGGACCACCGGGTCGAGGTGTCCGGCGCGGACCAGGAGGGCCTTGCCGGTGGTGAGGTCGATGTCGGCGTACGTGCAGGTGGCGAAGCGTTCCGTCTCCAGTTCGCGCAGGAAGGCCGACGCCCGCGCCATCGCCGTGCCGGGGGTGTGCCCCTCGGCCACGTACGCGCGCAGCGCGATGCGCAGCTGGCCCATGACGGCGGCGGCGTCCGTGTCGTGCCCCTCCACGTCCCCGATCATCACGCCGACGCGCCCCTCGCCGAGCGGGACCACGTCGTACCAGTCTCCGCCGATGTCCCGCCCCATCCGGGCGGCCCGGTACCGCACGGCGATCCGCGCTCCCGCCACCTCCGGGATCCGGCGCGGCAGCATGGCCCGCTGGAGGCCCTCGGCGAGGTCGTGCTCCTGCTCGAAGAGCATGGCCCGCTGCAGGCTCTGCGCGATGCCGCTGCCGAGGGCCATCAGTACGTTGCGCTCCTCGGCGGTGAAGTCCCCGTCGCGCGTGTAGAGCAGTCCGAGGGCGCCGATGGGCCTTCCGTGGGCGATCAGCGGCAGGTAGACCCCGCTGCGGACGTCCAGCGGCTCGATGTACGGCCACAGCAGCGGGTAGCGCTGCTGGAACTCCTCGCGGGAGCCGAGGTACACCGGCCGCAGCGTCCGTACGGCCTCGCTCATCGGCAGGGCCGCGTCGATCCGCGTGTACTCGGTCTCCGGCACGTAGGCGCCGAGCCGGCCCTCCGCGACCAGGTGGATGCGGGCGCCGTCCACGACGCCGAGCATGACGCTGACCGCGCCGAGATGACCGAGGGCCTCGGGGTCCTTGAGGATGTCGGTGACGTCGTTGACGGTGCGGGCGTGCGCGAGGATCGCGGTGGTCCGCTCGACGACCCCGGTCAGCCGCCGCCGGCCCTCGTCCCGCTCCCCGCCGGCACCGGGCTCGCCGGGGTCCTGGGCGGCGTCGCGGACGATCCCGATGATCCGGTACGGGCGCTCGTGCGGGTCCCGCAGGATGTGGCCCTGGATGTGGACCCAGCCCGGCGAACCGTCCCGGGCGCGGCTGCGGACGTACGCGCCGTACTGGCCGCGGCCCGACTTGAGCGCCTGCGCGACCCGTGCGTCGAGCCGGGCCTCCTCGCCGGGCGCGAGGCGGACCCGCAGCCCGGCGGGGGTGCCTGCGAACTCTTCGGGGCGCAGGTCGAGGACCTCGAGGGCGGTGGCGTCCAGATGCATCTGCCCGCTGTCGAGGTTCCAGTCGAAGGTGCCCATGTGGTTGAGCGCGAGGCTCGTGTCCGTCCGGGCAGGCCACTCGACCTGGGGGGTCAGTCCCCTCTCGGCCACGCCTTCAGGGTCTCACTGTTCGGCCGGCGGCGCCGGGCCGGAGCCGCTCGCGCCCGCCGTCCGCCGGAGTCCGCCGGTGTTCGCGCTGCGCGCAGCGCCGGTCCGGCGTGTCGATCGGAATTCTCCCCTCCGGATGTGCGGCACCCCCGGAAATGGACCTGGGTCATCACAGAAAGGGACCAAAGTCCCGGCCTGTCGGGACTTTCAACGAATGGGTGACTTGTACGATTTCGCGAAGATCGATCCATTCATGATCATCTTCAGTGGTGTCAGGAACCCCCGGACACGGGGTTGTTGACGCCCTTGGCTGTGTGGGGTGTGGCTTGTCGCAAGCGCCGAGGACGACCGGAGAACCGGGCGAGGGAGCGGGGGGAGGAGCACATGAGGAGGCCGGGACCGAAGCCCCGGGACGAATAGCCGCCCCGCTCCACGGCTCCCCCGCCCCCGCCGTCGGCCCGGGGTCCAGGCCGGGTGCCCACACCGGGACCGCCTCCCGGCCCGCCGCCCCCTCCGGGTCGGGCTCGCGCGGCGGCGGTGACGCCGGTGCCCGCACCGGGCGCGGCAGTCTGGTCGTACGGCCGTACCGTGACCCCCTCGTCCTCGGCCCGCTCTTCCGCGACGAGGAACCGGCCGACGCCCTCTTCGCGAACGCCCCGGCCGCCGCGGGCCCGAACCGGACCGCGGCCCTGGCGGAACCCACGGGCCCCGGCGGCGGTGGCCCCGGCGTTCGTACAGGCCTCGGGGGCTCCGCAGGCCCCGGCGGCGGTGGTGGCCCGGCCGATCCCGACACGCTCCGGCAGCCCCGCGTGCACGGGGCGATACCCCGGCCCGCTTCCCACACGGCACCGCCGGCCACGGCGCGCGCGGCGCGCACACCGCCCGCCGTCCTCGACCCCGAGCTCACCGAACGTCCCGCGCGCGCCTGCTCGGGCTGGTGGGCCCTGCTCGCCGCCTCGCTCGCCACGGCCGGGGCCGCCGTCCTCTCGCGCCACGAGGAGCTCCGCCCCTCCACCTCCCCCGCCGAGGCCTGGCCGCTCGCCGCGGTCGCCGGCTGCGCCCTCCTCACCCTGGCCGCCCTCTGCGGGCTGCGCCGGGGCCGCGCCGGGCAGGCCTGGTCACTGACCCTCTTCGGCCGCTACCGGGGCACGATCCGGCGTACCGGTCTCATCTGGTCCAACCCGCTGCCGCGGTACTCCCCGGTCGACGTCCGGCTGCGCCACTGGCGCAGCGAGCCGCTCTCCGTCGTCGACGCCGAAGGCACCGCACTGCGGGCCGTCGTCCTCGTCGTGTGGCGGGTCAAGGACACCGCCCGCGCGCTGCTCGGCGTCGACGACCACACCGACTACCTGCGCGGGCAGGTGGAGTCCGCGACCGCCCGGGTCCTCTCCCGGATGCCCGCCGACTCCTTCGATTCCTTCGGCTCCGCCGGCCCGGAGCCGGCCGGACCGGGGACCCTGCGCGACACCGAGGCCGTCGGCGACGAACTGACCCGGCTGCTCGCCGCCGAGTGCAAGGCCGTCGGCGTCGAGGTCTTCTCCGCCCGGCCGCTGCACGTCGAGTACGCGCCCGAGGTCGCCGCCGCGATGCAGCGGCGCCGGGTCGCCTCTATCGACGCCCGGCACCGGGACTCCGTCCTCACCGACGTGCTCGACGCGGTCGACGACACCGTCCACCGGATGTCCGACCGCGGGCTCGTGGGCCTGGACGACTACGAACGCAAGGCGCTGGTCAAGGACTTGACCGTGGCCTTCTACACGGCGCGCGGCCCCGCCGCCGACGCCCGCTGAGAAACACACCCCCGATGGAAAAGGAACCACGCATGCGCACGCCCGAGTTCACCGAGGAAATACCCGATACCTGCGACTGCACCGGCTGCGCTCGCGGTACGACGGCCGTGACCTCCGCGGCCCGTCGCCGTCGCTGCACCGTGCGCGGAGCCGTGGTCGCGGCCGTCGGAGCCACCCTGCTCATGGGCACCGGCGCGGCCACCGCCTCCGCCGAGCCGGCGCCCGCCCGGGCGGGCTGGGACGGCTCGAAGTACTGGTACAAGGACGCGACCGGCTGGTGGCGCTGGACCTCGCACTACGGCAAGTACGCGGCGAACAGCGGCGGCTCGGCCGCCGCCAAGACCTCCTCGTCCTCCTCGTCCTCCTCCTCTGCCTCGTCGGCACGCACCTCCGAGCCCACCTTCCGCGGCCGTGCGGGCTGGGACGCGACGGACCGCGTGTACTGGTACAAGGACGCGACCGGCTGGTGGCGCTGGACCGGCCACAAGGACAAGTACGAGCGCAACGCCGGCCGCACGGGCGGCTCCGGCTCGTCCGGCTCCTCCGGCTCGGGTTCCTCCGGCGGCTCGGGCGGCTCCTCGTCCGGCTCCGGCACGCCCGTGCGCCAGGGCACGGAGGGCGCGATCTCCTTCGCCAACAGCCACCTCGGCGACGCGTACGTCTGGGGCGGCAACGGCCCGCACGGCTGGGACTGCTCGGGCCTGGTCCAGGCCGCCTACCGCTCGGCGGGCATGTCGCTCCCCCGCGTCGCCTCCGACCAGTACCGGGCCACCACCCCCATCTCGCGCTCCGAACTGCGCCGCGGCGACCTGGTGTTCTGGTCCTCGAACGGCAGCGTCTCGGGCATCCACCACGTCGCCGTCTACCTCGGCGACGGCAAGTACATCGAGGCCCCCCGCCCCGGCAAGCAGGTCCGCGTCTCCAGCTTCAGCGCGTACAACCCGAACATGTACGGCCGCGTCCGCTAGCGTCCCCCGGCGTCGCGGTGCGCGCGCGACGCGATGACGAACGACCTCCCCGGGGCCATCGGCCCTCGGGGAGGTCGTGTCATGCCCGTGCGGTGCTCACCGGCCTCCGTTCCCTCCGTTTCCACCGTTGCCGTTGCCGTTGCCCGAGCCCGCGTCGGATCCGGCGTCCGTACCCGCGTCAGAGCCGGTTCCCGGCTGGACCGGGGAGGGCTTGGGCGTCGGGCGCGGCGGGGGCGAGGGCTTGACCGGGGACGGGGGCGGGGGCGGCGGGGGCGGCGGAGGCGGCTCCTCCGGGGACGGGGGCGGCGGCGGAGGCTCGACCTGCGAGGGCTCGACCGGTTCGGGCCGGGCCGGCGACGGCCTGACCTGGGTCGGCTCGGGAGGCACCTCAGGCTTCACCGACGCCGCCGGCGGCTCCGAAGAGGGCTCGGGCGGGGCCGGGGGTTGTGGTTCCGCCGAGCTCCGCTGGGCCGGCGGCGCCGACGAGTCCGGGGCCACCGGGACCGGCGGCAGCGGCGGGCAGGGACCGGCGGGAGCGCCCGGGTCCGGGGGCGGGGTCACGATCACGGTGCCGGACAGCGAGGGGCACGGGGTCGCGGACCGCAGCTTCGCCTCGGGCGAGGCGGACTCGGACACCGTCGCCGAAGGGGACACCGACGGAGACTCGGACGGGGACTGGGAAGGAGACTCCGACGGAGACTCGCTCGGGGACTCGGAAACCGACTTCTCACTCGGGGACTCCGACGGTGACTCGCTCGGCGACTCCGAGGGAGACTCCGACGGCGATTGGCTCGGCGACTCCGACGGGGACTCGCTCGGGGACTTCGACGACGACTCCGAAGGCGAGACCGAGGGCGAGACCGTCGGGGAGTGCGAGGTCGGCGGCGGCGACGTGACCGGCGGGGTCGGGATCACCGGCGGCGGGATCGGCCTGTCGTGCTTGCCGTGGTGGTCGCCCCGGTCGCGCTCGAACCAGCGGTGGTCCTGGTGGTCGAAGATCACGAACTTGTTGACGATGGTCACGGACGGAGCGATGACCACCACCTGCGCGGGCTGGTACGAGGTCCAGGGCTGTCCGAACCGCTTCGGATTGGCCTGGAGCGCCACCGGCGGGCCCAGCGGGTTCCCGCAGGCGCAGCGCACGCGCGGCACCCCGCGGTCGTCCACGAGCACGGCGGTCCCGGCCTGGAGCACGGCCTGGTAGCTGGTGACCTGGCCGTCCCGGTAGCCGTGGTTGGTGACCCGGG
>NZ_JBSGXB010000376.1:0-6384 GCF_053609185.1 Streptomyces sp. NPDC054956
GGGGTGGACCGGGGCCGGGGCACACCCCCGTACGCCCTGGTGCCGTGACCGGCGGCGTTCGCCGCTCACGGCACCAGGTGACGGCTACTCGCTGGCGATCGCGTTCAGTACGTTCATCCGGCCCGCCCGGAAGGCCGGGAAGAGCGCGGCCAGCAGGCCGACCAGGGCGGAGCCGGCGAAGACTCCGAGGATCGTCGGCCACGGGATCTCGAGGATCTTCATGCCCTGCAGTGCGAGGAGCTGGTGGGCGGTGGCGCCCCAGCCCATGCCCAGGCCCAGGCCCAGCAGGGCGCCGAACAGGGCGATGACCACCGACTCCAGGCGGATCATGCGGCGCAGCTGGCGGCGGGAGAGGCCGATGGCGCGCATCAGGCCGATCTCGCGGGTCCGCTCGACCACGGAGAGGGCCAGCGTGTTCACCACACCCAGGATCGCGACGATGATCGCGAGGGCGAGGAGGGCGTAGACCACGTTCAGCAGCTGGCCCACCTGGTCCTTCAGGGCCTGCTTGTAGTCCGTCTGGTTGAGCACCTGGTACTGCGGGTACTCGGCCAGCGCCGACTTGAGCGCCGCGTACGAGGCCTTCTCCTGGCCGTCCTTCGCGGTGCCCAGCAGCATGAAGGGCCTGGGCAGCTTGTCGGCCGGGACGTTCGCCTCGGCGACGGCGGTGCTGACGTACTTCATGCCCTTGTCGAGGTTGCCGTCGTCGCTGGTGATCGCCGCGACCTTGAGCTTGACGGTGTTGCCGCCGATGAAGGCGACCGTCAGCTCGTCACCGAGCTTCACCTGGTGCTTGGCCGCGTACTCCGAGCCGACCGACATGGCGCCCGGACCGTAGGCCGCCGCGTGCTCGCCGGCGGTCATCTTGCGGCGGATGTCCTTGGCGTACGTCGGGTCCTGGGCGCCGAGGCCGACCGTCTCGGTGGTGCCGTCGGGGGCGGTGATCTTGGCGTCCAGCTCCCGGTACGCGGTGACGTGGGCCATGCCCTGCGTCTTGCGCAGCGCCTCCTCGGCCTGCGGCACGACCGGCTGCCCGGTCTGCGACTCGACGATGAAGTCCGCGCCGACCGACTTGTCGAGCTCGTCGGTGGCGGAGGCCACCATCGAGGAGCCGACCACCGACAGGCAGGCGACCAGCGCGAGGCCGATCATCAGCGCGGCGGCGGTGGCGCCGGTGCGGCGCGGGTTGCGCAGCGCGTTGCGCTCGGCGAGCCGGCCGATGGAGCCGAAGGGCCGCAGGACCGGGGCGGACAGCGCCCTGACCACCACACCCGCGAGGAGCGGGCCGATCACGATGAAGCCGATGAGGGTGAACAGGACGCCCCCGGCCAGCCACAGGGAACCGGGGCCGGCCTTGTCGGCGGCGGCGGCGAGGTACAGGGCCGCGGCGCCGATGCCCGTGAGGACCAGACCGATGGCGGCGCGGATCCGGCCCGCCTTCCTGTCGCCCGGGGTGCCGACCTCGCGCAGGGCGGCCATCGGGGAGACCTTGCCGGCCCGGCGGGCCGGTATGTAGGCGGAGACGACGGTGACGACGACACCGAGGAGGACGCCGATGACCGGGGTGGTCCAGGCGATCGTCAGATCGTCGGTGGACAGGCTCATGCCCATCTGACCCATGAGCTTCATCAGGCCGACGGCCAGGCCGATGCCCGCGCCGACGCCGAGGACGGAACCGACGACACCGAGCAGGAAGGCCTCGACCACGACCGACTTGAGCACCTGGCCGCTGTTGGCGCCGATGGCCCGCATCAGGCCGATCTCGCGGGTGCGCTGGGCGACCAGCATCGAGAAGGTGTTGAAGATCAGGAAGATGCCGACGAGGAAGGCGATCGCGGCGAAGCCGAGCATCACCCACTTCATGATGTCCAGGAAGGACATGTCCTTGCGGTTGGCGTCCGCGGCTTCCTTCGCCGTCTGCAGCTTGTACGTGTCCGCGCCGACCGCGCTCGCGATGTTCGCCTTGAGCTGCGCGTCGCTCACCCCGTCCTTGGCGGTGACGTTGACGTGCGTGAAGACGTCCGGGGCGCCGAGCAGCTTCTGCTGGGCGGTGGCGGTGTCGAAGTAGACGACGGTCGCGCCCGGGTTGGTCACGGTGAACGCGGCGATGCCGCTGATCTTGGAGCGGATGTCGCCGGTGACGGCGATGGTGCGGATGTCGTCACCCAGTGCGAGGTGGTGCTTCTTCGCGGTGTCCCCGTCGATCATCACCTCGGTGGGGCCGCGCGGGGCCTGCCCCTCGATGATCTTCATCGACTTGAGCTCGTTCTCGGTCCAGTTGCCGGCGAAGGTCGGAGCGCCGGTGGTCGAGCCGAGGTTCTCGTTCTTGGAGTTGACGACCGTGACGGCCATCGAGGCGACGCCGCCCTCGACGGAGTTCACGCCCTGCGCCTGCTTGACCCGCTCCAGCGTGGACGCGGGCAGCGCGTCGGGCTTGCCCGTGTCGGGGGTCTCCCCGCTGCTCTCGGCCTTCTTCGGGCTGACCGTGACATCGGCGTTGGTGACCGCGAACAGCTTGTCGAAGGTCGTGTTCATGGTGTCGGTGAACACCAGGGTGCCGCAGACGAAGGCCACGGACAGCATGACGGCGACGGCGGAGAGCGCCATCCGCCCCTTGTGCGCGAAGAAGTTGCGCCGCGCGGTCTTCATGACGGTCATGACGTCCGCCCGCGCGCGTCGAAATCCTTCATCCGGTCCAGGACCTGGTCGGCGGTGGGCCCGTACATCTCGTCCACGATCCGGCCGTCGGCCAGGAAGATGACGCGGTCCGCGTAGGACGCGGCGACCGGGTCGTGCGTGACCATGACGATCGTCTGCCCCAGCTCGTCCACCGAGCGGCGCAGGAAGCCCAGCACCTCGGCGCCGGCCCGGGAGTCGAGGTTTCCGGTCGGCTCGTCACCGAAGATGATCGCGGGACGGGCGGCCAGCGCACGGGCCACCGCCACGCGCTGCTGCTGACCACCGGAGAGCTCGGTCGGACGGTGCTTGAGACGGCCCGCCAGACCCACCGTCTCCACGACCCGGTTCAGCCACTCCGCATCGGCCTTGCGGCCCGCGATGTCCATGGGGAGCGTGATGTTCTCCAGGGCGTTGAGCGTCGGCAGCAGGTTGAAGGCCTGGAAGATGAAGCCGATCCGGTCCCGGCGCAGCTGCGTCAGCTTCTTGTCCTTGAGACCGGTGATCTCCGTCTCGTCCAGGAAGATCTGGCCGCTGCTCACGGTGTCCAGGCCGGCCAGGCAGTGCATCAGCGTGGACTTGCCGGAGCCCGAGGGGCCCATGATCGCGGTGAACTGGCCCGCGTGGATGTCCACGTCCACCGAGTCGAGGGCGACGACGCGCGTCTCCCCGGAGCCGTAGGCCTTGACGACCTGCCGCGCTCGCGCCGCGACGGCACCATGGCCTCCAGTACCCCCGTGCCTGGTTTCGGTCATAGCCGTTGTCACGGTGTTTCCCCTCGCTCGATTCATGCGGTCCGTCTGTTCACTCGAAGTCTGTTGGGCGGGGGGCCGCGGCGCGCTGGTGCCAAGCGCCGTATCCATACGGGTGCTAGCCCTACCCCCCTGGCTTCCCGCCCTGTAGTAACCAGTTAAGGACCGCCGCCGCCCGAGTTCCTCCTCCGCCGGGACGAAGCGCCCCTGGATCCTTGTGAGGAGCAACCCCTAGGGGATCTCGCCCCTGCGGACGAGGCGTCCTCAGGGGATGCCGTCCCCGCACGCGGCGAATGAGAGGCTGTCCGCGCAGGTACGAGCGGGGAAAGGCAGTTCATGGACGCAGGGGAGAGCCCTGGTACGAGCACCGGAGGCGGCGCCACGGGTATACCGGGCGGCACACCCCCGCCGGCCCCCGCGGGCACCCCCGGCGCCACGCCCCCGGCAGCCGCCGCGCCGCCGCCCGCGCGGCCCCGTACCGCCGTCGTCGCCGCGCTGATGCTGGCCATGGGCCTCGTCGCCCTCGACGGCGCCATCGTCTCCACCGCGGTCCCGCAGATCGTCGGCGACCTCGGCGGCTTCGCCGTCTTCTCCTGGATCTTCTCCGGCTACATCCTGGCGAGCACCGTCACCCTGCCCGTCTACGGCAAGTTCTCCGACACCTACGGCCGCAAGCCCGTCCTGCTCTTCGGCATCAGCCTCTTCCTGGTCGGCTCGCTGCTGTGCGCGGCCGCCTGGAGCATGGCCGCCCTCATCGCCTTCCGGATCCTCCAGGGTTTGGGGGGCGGCGCCCTGCAAGGCACCGTCCAGACCCTGGCCGCCGACCTCTACCCGCTGAAGGAACGGCCGCGCATCCAGGCCCGGATGTCGGTGGTGTGGGCCACCTCGGCACTGGCCGGCCCGGCGCTCGGCGGGCTCATCGCCTCGTACGCCGACTGGCGCTGGGTCTTCCTCCTCAACCTCCCGCTGGCCGCCGGCGCCCTGTGGATCATCAACCGCCACCTGGTCGAGCCCACCCGGCCCCCCGGCCGCAGCGGCCCCGTCGACTGGGCGGGAGCGCTCGGCGTCTTCGCCTGCGGCGGACTGCTGCTCTTCGCCCTCGTCCAGGGCGGAGTCGCGTGGCCCTGGCTGTCCGCGCCCTCGCTGGGGCTGTTCGGCGCCAGCGCGGCACTGGGCGCCCTCGTCGTCCGGATCGAACGCCGCGCCGCGCAGCCGATCCTGCCCGGCTGGGTGTGGCGCCGGCGCACCATCGCCGCCGTCAACCTCTCCATGGCCGCGCTCGGCCTGTTGATGGTCGCCCCGATCGTGTTCATGCCGATGTACGCCCAGACCGTGCTCGGACTCGGCCCCACCGGCGCCGGCCTGGTCACCTCCGCCATGACCCTGACCTGGCCCATCAGCGCCGCCTTCGCCCAGCACGTCTACCGGCGCATCGGCTTCCGCAACACCGCCGCCACCGGGGTCGCGCTCGCCGCCCTGATCCTCGGCGCCTTCACCCTGCTCCCCTACCCCGCCCCGGTCTGGCAGCCCGTACTGATCATGCTGCTGCTGGGCGGGGCCCTCGGCCTCTACCAGCTCCCGCTGATCGTCGGGGTCCAGTCCACCGTGGGCTGGGCGGAGCGCGGAACCACGACCGCCTCGGTGCTGTTCTGCCGCAACGTGGGCCAGAGCGTCGGAGCCGCGCTCCTCGGGGCCGTCGCCAACGCCACCATCGCCGGCCGGCTGGCGGACGCCCCGGTCCCGGGGCTGCCGGCCCACCTCGACGACGTGGCCAAGGCCCTCGACCAGCCCCAGCTCCTGTCCCCGGACGCCGCCGAGTTCCTGCGCCGCGCGGTGGCCGCCGCGGGCGACCACATCTTCGCCGGCGCGACGCTGGCGGCGGTGGCCGCGGCCCTGATCCTGCTGCTGGTCGCGCCACGGCGGTTCCCGGTGCTGCCGGAGCAGCGGGAGGAGTGAGGGCGGCGGCGGATTCGGGACCCGCGGGCCCGGGGGCGACTTGTCATGCCCGGGCCGAAGGGGTAACTCTCTGCGGAGACACACTCCCCGGGGGGACCACATGCTCTCAGCACTCTGCGCACTCGCCTTACTCGCCGCCCTCGCGGGTCCCATCGGCCTGAGACTCGTACGCCACCCCGGCTTCGTCACCGGCCGCGACGGACGCCTCTCCACCTCGACCACCCTGGCCCTGGCCTGGACGGTGATCCTGGTCTGGCTGCTGGTCACGACCCTCGCCTACGGGCTCACCGCCGGCGGCGGCACCGAGTGGTTCCGCGGCGCCGACGGCCCGCTCTCCAACCTGACGACCGTCTACCTCCCGCTCCTCGGCGGCCCGTACGCCGCCCTGATCGCGGCGAAGACGGTCGTCGGGATGCGGGTGGAGAGCGGCAGCATGGCCAAGCCCGCGCCGAAGGACACCGCGCGGCGCCCGCTGCACGACCTGATCGCCAACGACGGCGGCCGCACCGACCTCGTCGACCTGCAGTACGTCGCGCTGAGCGCGGTCACGATGCTGTACGTCGTGGCGTTCTTCGTGACGGACGTCGGTGACGGGCTGCCGAAGCTGCCGGCCGAGATGTGGGCGCTGACGGGGGCGCCGGCGGGGGCGTACCTCCTGAACAAGATGGCCGTTCGGGCGAATCCCGTGATCACGCGGGTCTCCGTGGCGGACGGTCAGGTCCTGGTCGAGGGCGGGGGCTTCGGAGAGACTCCGCGGATCGAGGTCGACGCGGTGCCGCTCCCGACCACGGTCACCCCGACGGGGGCCCTGTCGGCCCCCTTCCCGGAGCCGGCCCCCCGCCCCCTGACGGTGGTCGTCACCACCCGCGGCCTCCGCAGCGACCCGTCGCTCTACACCCCGACCCCCTGACGGCGCCGGGCCCGGGGCTTGATCCCCTACCCACCCTTCCACCGTTCCCAGGGCTCCGCCCTGACCTGTCAGGGCCCGGGCTCCGCCCGA
>NZ_JBSGXB010000377.1:0-6374 GCF_053609185.1 Streptomyces sp. NPDC054956
ACCGGCGGGGCTGGGTTGCCGCGCAGCGGCAATTCCAGCCCCGCCGGCGTTTGAGGCGCGGGTCTGGGCGGAGCCCGGGGAACGGCGGAAGGGCGGGTAGGGGACAGCCCCCGCAGGGCCCACCCACGCCGGCCCCGAGGGGGGTCAGACCGCCCGGCGGACCGTGTACGCGACGCCCTCCGCACGGGGGGCTTCGCCCACGTACACCTGCCCCCGCATCGCGCACCACGCGGGAATGTCCAGCCGCGCGACCTCGTCGTCCGACAGGACCGTGACCGTGCCCCCCACCGGCACCCGCCCGATCGCCCGGGCCAGCTCGATCACCGGCTGCGGACACCGCAGACCGAGCGCGTCCAGCTCCAGGGACTCGGAGTCCGGCAGGACCGCAACCGGCTCCACGACCCCGAGCTTCTCGCGGACCCCCGCCACCAGCCCCGGCAGCACCTCCAGGAACCCGTTGACCTCGGCCGCCGTCGTACCGGCCGGCAGGGACACCCGTACGTTTCCTTCCGACAGCACCCCCATCGCCCGCAGGACGTGGGACGGGGTCAGCGTCGAGCTGGTGCACGAGGAGCCGGAGGAGACGGAGTAGCCCGCCCGGTCCAGCTCGTGCAGCAGCGTCTCGCCGTCGACGTACAGGCAGGAGAAGGTGACCAGGTGGGGGAGCCGGAGGTCCGGATGGCCCACCACCTCCACGTCCGGCACCAGACGGGCCACCCGCCGGCGCAGCCGGTCCACCAGGATCCGCAGGCGGGCCGCCTCCGCGTCCGCCTCGGCGCGCACCGCCCGCAGGGAGGCCGCCGCCGCGACCACCGCCGGAAGGTTGACGAAACCGGGGGAGCGGCCCGACTCCCTTTCGTCCGGGGGGCCTTGGGGGCTGAAGCGGACCCCCTTGCGGACCGCCAGCAGCCCCACCCCGGGCGGGCCGCCCCATTTGTGGGCGCTCGCGCAGAGCACGGACCAGGCCCCGGGAACCGGCCCCCAGCCCAGCGACTGCGCCGCGTCCACCAACAGGGGGACCCCGGCGGCGCCGCAGACCTCGGCGACCTCCGCCACCGGCTGGACCGTGCCCACTTCGTGGTTGGCCGACTGGAGGCAGGCCAGCGCCGTGGACGGGCCCACGAGTTGCCCGTAGGAGGAGGCGGCGACCCGGCCGAGCCGGTCCACCGGGACCTCGTCCAGCGTCCCGCCGCCGGCGGCGTGAACCTCCGCGGCGTGCAGTACAGAACTGTGTTCGACCGCCGATACGACCAGATGCCCGCCGACGCGCCGGCGTCCCGAGAGCACCCCCGCCACGCCCGAGTGAACCGAGTGCGTCCCCGAAGGAGTGAACGAGAGCTCGTCGGGGCGGCATCCCACCGACTCCGCCGCCGCCTCGCGCGCCGCGTCCAGCAGCAGCCTGGCCCGCCGCCCTTCGCGGTACAGCCGGGCCGGGTCGGCCCAGCCCTCGTCAAGGGAGGCCTGGAGCGCCTGCCGGGCCACGGGGTGCAGCGGGGCGGCGGACGCGGTGTCGAAGTACGGCATCCGGTCACGCTAACCGGCGGCCGCGCGGACTCGGCGTCCGGCCGAGGTCAGGGGGCGTCAGATGTCGTGGGGAGGCCGCCATTCGGGGCCGGTTGGGCCGTCCCCCGTACGGCGGATCCATCCCTTCGGGGTCAGTAACGGCGCGTTGGGCACCCTCCCCGCGCGACCCCAAATAGCGTCCAGTAGGGTTTGGTCCGCATAAACATCCAAACCCCTGCCTGCGTCAGGGCCGGCGACCGACCTGAACACGGCCGCGGCCGGCCGCGCGGGCCGAGACTCTCGGGAAGGCGCTACGTGAGTCCCTACGGCTCCGACCGCTCGCCGCGGCGCCCGATGCGGCGGAAGCTGCTGCAGGCGCTGACTGCGGGCGCGGTTCTGGCGACCGCCACTGGTTGCTCGTATACATGGAAAGACTTCCCCCGCCTCGGAATGCCGACTCCGGTAACCGAGGAGGCGCCGCGCATCCTCTCCCTGTGGCAGGGCTCCTGGGCGGCCGCGCTCATCACGGGCATCCTGGTGTGGGGCCTGATCATGTGGAGCGTCATCTTCCACCGGCGCAGCCGGACGAAGATCGAGGTCCCCGCGCAGACCCGGTACAACATGCCCATCGAGGCGCTGTACACCGTGGTCCCGCTCATCATCGTCTCGGTGCTCTTCTACTTCACCGCGCGTGACGAGTCGAAGCTGCTCTCCCTCTCCGCCAAGCCGGCGCACACGGTCAACGTGGTCGGCTTCCAGTGGAGCTGGGGCTTCAACTACATCGAGAACGTCGACGGCGACGCGGCGACCCCGAAGGCCGGCGAGGTTCCGAAGGAACTCGCCTCCATTCCGGACCGCTTCACCAAGGACTTCCCCGCGGGCGCCGAGGGCGTCTACACCAAGGGCGTCCCGAGCGACCGGAGCGAGAAGGGCAACCCGGGCCCGACGCTCTGGCTGCCCAAGGGCGAGAAGGTCCGCTTCATCCTGTCGTCGAACGACGTCATCCACTCCTTCTGGGTGGTCCCCTTCCTGTTCAAGCAGGACGTCATCCCGGGCCACACCAACGTCTTCGAGGTCACCCCGACCGAAGAGGGCGAATTCATGGGCAAGTGCGCCGAGCTCTGCGGTGTCGACCACTCCCGCATGCTCTTCAACGTCAAGGTCGTCTCCCCGGAGGCGTACAAGGCGCACCTGAAGGAGCTGGCCGAGAAGGGTCAGACCGGCTACCTCCCGGCCGGCATCAAGCAGACCGACCCGGCCCGCAATGCTGAGGTGAACAAACTGTGAGCATCCTCAACGAATCCCAGGGTGCCGCCGCCGACTCGTATGAGAACGAGCTGCCGGTGCGGCGCAAGCAGCCGGGCAATGTCGTCGTGAAGTGGATGACCACGACCGACCACAAGACCATCGGCACGATGTACCTGGTCACGTCGTTCGTGTTCTTCATCATCGGCGGGATCATGGCGCTCTTCATGCGCGCCGAGCTGGCCCGTCCGGGCACGCAGATCATGTCGAACGAGCAGTTCAACCAGGCGTTCACCATGCATGGCACGATCATGCTGCTGATGTTCGCCACCCCGCTCTTCGCGGGCTTCGCGAACTGGATCATGCCGCTGCAGATCGGCGCGCCCGACGTGGCGTTCCCGCGGCTGAACATGTTCGCGTACTGGCTGTACCTCTTCGGCTCGACCATCGCGGTGGCCGGCTTCGTCACCCCCTCGGGTGCCGCCGACTTCGGCTGGTTCGCCTACTCCCCGCTGTCGGACGCCGTCCGCTCGCCGGGCATCGGCGCCGACATGTGGATCATGGGTCTGGCCTTCTCCGGCTTCGGCACGATCCTCGGTTCGGTCAACTTCATCACCACGATCATCTGCATGCGCGCCCCCGGCATGACGATGTTCCGCATGCCGATCTTCACCTGGAACGTGCTGCTGACCGGTGTCCTGGTCCTGCTCGCCTTCCCGGTGCTGGCCGCCGCGCTCTTCGCGCTGGAGGCCGACCGCAAGTTCGGTGCGCACGTCTTCGACGCGGCCAACGGCGGCGCCTTGCTGTGGCAACACCTCTTCTGGTTCTTCGGGCACCCAGAGGTGTACATCATCGCGCTACCGTTCTTCGGCATCATTTCCGAGGTCATCCCGGTCTTCTCGCGCAAGCCGATGTTCGGTTACATCGGTCTGATCGCGGCCACGATCTCGATCGCCGGCCTCTCGGTGACGGTGTGGGCCCACCACATGTACGTCACCGGCGGTGTGCTGCTGCCGTTCTTCTCCTTCATGACCTTCCTGATCGCGGTACCGACCGGTGTGAAGTTCTTCAACTGGATCGGCACCATGTGGAAGGGCTCGCTGTCCTTCGAGACCCCGATGCTCTGGGCCGTCGGCTTCCTGATCACCTTCACCTTCGGTGGTCTGACCGGCGTCATCCTGGCCTCGCCCCCGATGGACTTCCACGTCTCCGACTCGTACTTCGTCGTCGCGCACTTCCACTACGTCATCTTCGGCACCGTGGTCTTCGCGATGTTCTCCGGCTTCCACTTCTGGTGGCCGAAGTTCACGGGCAAGATGCTGGACGAGCGCCTCGGCAAGATCACCTTCTGGACGCTGTTCGTCGGCTTCCACGGCACCTTCCTGGTGCAGCACTGGCTGGGTGTCGAGGGCATGCCGCGTCGTTACGCGGACTACCTCGAGGCCGACGGCTTCACCGCGCTGAACACGATCTCCACGATCAGCTCGTTCCTGCTCGGCCTGTCGATGCTGCCCTTCATGTACAACGTCTGGAAGACGGCGAAGTACGGCAAGAAGATCGAGGTCGACGACCCCTGGGGTTACGGCCGTTCGCTCGAGTGGGCGACCTCCTGCCCGCCGCCGCGGCACAACTTCCTCACCCTGCCGCGGATCCGTTCCGAGTCCCCGGCGTTCGACCTGCACCACCCGGAGATCGCGGCCCTCGACCACCTCGCGGACCACGACGCCGGCGCCAAGGCAGTCACCGGCGGCAAGGAGGCCGGCAAGTGAAGATCCAGGGCAAGATGTTCCTCTGGCTCTCCTTCTTCATCCTGATCATGGCCGTCGTGTACGGCGTGTGGTCGAAGGAGCCCGTAGGCACCACCGCGCTCTTCCTGGCCTTCGGCCTGAGCGTCATGATCGGCTACTACCTGGCCTTCACGGCCAAGCGCGTGGACGAGATGGCCCAGGACAACCTGGAGGCCGACGTCGCCGACGAGGCGGGCGAGCTGGGGTTCTTCTCCCCGCACAGCTGGCAGCCGCTCTCGCTGGGCATCGGCGGAGCGCTCGCCTTCATGGGCGTCATCTTCGGATGGTGGCTCATGTACTTCTCGGCCCCGATCATCCTGATCGGCCTGTGGGGCTGGGTGTACGAGTACTACCGCGGCGAGAACCAGAACCAGTAGCCGCACCCGCGCCGCCGCTCCGTGCGGCGGCGCGATGTGAGACCGCAGCCTGACACTTGGGGCCCGGACACCTCTAACGGAGGAGTCCGGGCCCCTCGTTTGCAGTCACCCCGCGCGCCGTAATTGTCATACCTTCATAGCGTTGGCTCCATGAAGCACTCACCGCGTCTTTGGACGGTCATCGGCTGCTCCCTGCTGGTCGCGTCCCTCGGGGCCGGCGCCACCGCATGCGGGTCCGATGACAACCCGCTGTCCGCCCGCCCTCACGACGCGGGCGATCTGGTCGCCTTCAACCAGTCCTCGGGCGGCCGCCCCGTCGACCCCGACCGGCCCCTGGAGGTCACCGCCAGGAGCGGCGACGGCCGGATCACCGATGTGACCGCCATGGACACCCACGGCCGCCGCCTGGCGGGCGAACTGTCCGCCGCGGGGGACCGCTGGCACAGCACCGTCCCGATGGCCGCCGGGGTCCGGTACACGGTCACCGTGAACACCGAGGACGAACGCGGCGCTCCGGGGCAGCGCGTGCTCGCCTTCGACACCACCCCGGCCAAGAACGTCCTGAAGGTCGAGTTCGGGCCGGACGCGGGCAAGTACGGCGTCGGACAGCCCATCACGGCCGAACTCAACGAACCCGTCAAGGACAAGGCCGCCCGCGCGATCATCGAGCGGGGCCTGGTCGTCGACACCCCGCCCGACGTCGTGGGCGCCTGGTACTGGGTGGACGACAAGAAGCTCCACTACCGGCCCAAGGAGTACTGGCCGGCCAACACGAGCGTGTCCGTCCGGAGCAATCTGGAGGGCATCAAGATTTCCGATGACCTCTACGGCGCCGCGGCCAAGCCGCTGAAGCTGGAGATCGGCGACCGCGTCGAGGTCATCACGGACGCCTCGTCGCACTACCTGACGTTCAAACGCAACGGGGAAGTGATCAATACCATTCCCGTGACCACCGGGAAGCCGGGATTCTCCACCCGCAACGGCGTCAAGGTGGTGCTCGGCAAGCAGTACTACGTCCAGATGCGCGGCGACACCGTCGGCATCGGCGGCAGCGAGTACTACAACCTGCCCGTCTACTACGCGACTCGCGTCACCTGGAGTGGTGAATACGTCCACGCCGCGCCGTGGTCCGTCGGCTCCCAGGGCTACGAGAACGTCAGCCACGGATGCACCGGCATGAGCACGGGCAACGCCGCCTGGTTCTACGAGAACATCACCGAGGGCGACATCGTCAAGGTGATCAACAGCATCGGCGACGACATGGACAACTTCGGCAACGGCTACGGCGACTGGAACGTCGACTGGAAGGACTGGCGCCAGGGCAGCGCCCTCCTCAAGGGCACCCAGGAGGGCCGCAGCCCCGTCGACCACGCCCGACTGCGCCCGCAGGTGTGACCCCAGGGGCCCAAGGGCCCCCAGGGGCCGCCACCGGGGCACGGGAGCCCGTACCGGACCGTACGGG
>NZ_JBSGXB010000378.1:0-6369 GCF_053609185.1 Streptomyces sp. NPDC054956
CTGCGTCCCGACGGCAAGACCCAGGTCACCATCGAGTACGACGGCGACAAGGCCGTCCGCCTCGACACGGTCGTGGTGTCCTCGCAGCACGCCGCTGACATCGACCTGGACTCGCTGCTGGCCCCGGACATCCGCGAGTTCGTCGTCGAGTACGTGCTGGCGCAGCTGGTCGAGGACGGCATCAAGCTGGAGACCGAGGGCTACCGCCTGCTGGTCAACCCGACCGGTCGCTTCGAGATCGGCGGCCCGATGGGCGACGCCGGTCTGACCGGCCGCAAGATCATCATCGACACCTACGGCGGCATGGCCCGCCACGGCGGCGGCGCCTTCTCGGGCAAGGACCCGTCCAAGGTCGACCGCTCCGCCGCGTACGCGATGCGCTGGGTCGCCAAGAACGTCGTGGCCGCGGGTCTGGCCTCGCGTTGCGAGGTCCAGGTCGCGTACGCGATCGGCAAGGCCGAGCCCGTCGGTCTGTTCGTCGAGACCTTCGGCACCGCCACCGTCGAAGCCGAGAAGATCGAGAGGGCCGTCGCCGAGGTCTTCGACCTGCGCCCGGCCGCGATCATCCGCGACCTCGACCTGCTCCGCCCGATCTACGCCCAGACCGCCTCCTACGGCCACTTCGGCCGCGAGCTGCCGGACTTCACCTGGGAACGCACCGACCGCGTCGCGGAGTTGAAGGCCGCAGCCGGCCGCTGAGCATCCGCCGGCGGAGCCCGGCGCTCACCGAGGCCGCGGCGACCCGGTACGGGCCGCCGCGGCCTTGCCGTGCCGTCCGCAAGTGCCCCTTTAGCCGGCGCCGGGACCATCCAGGGGCGGCGGTCTGCGGGCCGCGACCTTTAGGGACAGGAGGACCAGCCATGACCACGTCCGGAACCGGGGTGGCCGGAGAACTGCGCGGCTGGCTGACCGATCGCCTCGCGCTCTACCTCGGCCGCCCGGCCGAGAGCCTCGATCCCCGGACCCCCCTCGCCGCGTACGGCATGGACTCGGTCTGCGCCCTGAGCCTGTGCGGGGACCTCGAGGACGAACAGGGCCTGATCGTCCCCTCGACCCTGGTCTTCGACCACCCCACCATCGACGAACTGGTCGGCTACCTCTCCCCCCTCCCGGTCACCCCCGCCCGCTCCTGAACCGTGTCGTGGATTGTGCGCGACGGCTTGCGCAGGGTGATCCGGTCATCCGCGAGCATCGACCTCCGAGGAGCCTGCTGGCCCGTGATCACGGAGATGTCCGAACCCAGGGTGTGGGCGAGCCGCAGGAGGGTGGGCAGCGAGATCTGCCCCCGGTCCTGCTCGGCCTTGCGGATCGTGGCGATGGACAGGCAGGCGCTTTCGATTCCGGCCGCACGAACACCGCAGTCCTGAAGCGCCGTTGCCGGGTCAGCCGCACTCTCGGGCGACCACGTCGACCATGGCGGCGGCTTCTTCCTTCGTCTCGCCTGCTCCCACAAGGACTCCGCGATACCAGGCGCCCCCCATGTCCCGGTAGTCCTGGCAGTTCATCCGCTGGGTGGTGGGCGACATGCTGTCCCAGCGGGCCTGGGCACCGGATGCGTCCCGGCGGCGGCTGGTCGAGGTGGACGGGGCGGTGGTGGTCAGGGGGTAGTCGTAGGTGGGGGCCGGGGTGTTGCTGTAGGGATGCGTCGGCTCGGGAGCGGGGGTGTATCTGGACAGGGGGGTGTAGCTGTGTGTGGGCGTGGGCGACGCGGAGGCGGGAGGCCTGCCGCTGTCGGCGATGGAGGCGGCGATCAGGAGGCCGGCGACCAGGAGCACGAGGCCGACGACGATGACGGCGCCGGTCCTGTCGGCACGGGGTTCTCGGTTCTCCTGCACGGGGGCCTCCTGGGATGCGGGTGGCGTGCACCTTAGATCTCGGGAGTCGATCTCTCCAGAGCCGGGCCCGAAAACGACGAAGCCCCCGCGGAGCTCAACGGCCGCCGACGCAGAACACTCGGCTGAGAAACCTCAGCCGAGTGCCTGCAGACACACCTCATGGCCGGATGACACCGACCACGTGGTGCGACAACCGCTGGAATCCGTCCCTCTGGGCCGGGGAGGGGGCGTCGCGTGTCGGCCGGGGTCGGCCGGGTCAGGCGAAGAAGGAGCGGATCGCGTCCGTGACCCGCCAGGCCTGGGCGAGGGTCATGTGCTGGTGGAGCGGGAGCGCCAGGTGGCGGTCCGAGGCCAGGTCGGCGCCCGGGAGCGCCGGGGCGTGCTCCGCGTACGGGGCGAACTGCGGGAGCCGGTTCAGCGGCAGCGGGTAGTACACGCGGGTGCCGATGCCCCGCGCCGCCAGGTGCGCGGCGAGCCGGTCGCGCTGCTCGGTCTGGACGGCGTACACGTAGAGGCAGGGGCTGATGTCCGGGCCCTGGTCCGGGACGACCAGGCCGTGCGCGCGCAGCGGCGACAGGGCCGCGTCGTAGTGGTCGACGACGATCTTCCGACGGGCCAGACGGCCGTCGAGGGTGTCCAGCCGGGCCAGTTGGTAGGCGGCCTGGACCTCGTCGAAGCGGCTCTCGATGCCCGGTTCCCGGTAGAGGCCCGGCAGTTCTCCGTCCTGGCCGTGGTCGCGGAGCAGGCGCAGGGTCCGGCTCAGGCCGGGGTCGTCGCTCAGCACCACCGCGCCCTCGCCCGCCATGCCGAACGGCTTGACCGGGAAGAACGAGTACAGGCCGAGGTCGCCCCAGGAGCCCGCCGGGCGGCCGTGCAGGCTCGCCCCCATGGCGACGGCCGCGTCCTCCAGCAGCGCCACCCCCCGCCGTGCCGCGAGCGCGGCGAGCGCGGGCATGTCGGCCACGGACTGGAAGGTGTGCGCCGGGACGATCGCCCGGGTGCGCGGGGTGATGCGCCGCTCCGTGTCGGCCACGTCGAGGACCATCGTGTCCGGCTCCACGTCCGCGAAGACGGGTGTCGCGCCGACGGCGAGCACCGAGGAGGCGAGCGGTTCGGCGCCGAAGGCGGGGACGACGACCTCGTCGCCGGGTCCCGCGCCCAGGGCGCGCAGCGCGAGGATGAGCCCGCCCGTTCCGCTGCCGCAGGCGATGACGTCGGCGACCCGGGCCCGGCCGCGCAGCCGCTGCTCCAGTTCCGCGGTCCTGCGGCCCAGTACGAAGGTCTGGTCGGGGTCGGTGGCCACCTCGTGGAAGGCGTCCAGCAGCAGGGCCCGCTCCTCCTCGGTGGGGACCGGCGGGGGATAGGGCAGGTCCGGCGGTACGGGCGCCGCGGGCGGCGGCGGGGCCGGGTGGGCGTCGGCCGGTGCGGCGAAGGAATGGTCGATGAGGGTCACGGTGTCGGGTCTCCGGTGGGGAAGGAGCGGACGGCGGCGCAGACCCGGCCGACTTCGTCCGCTGTCAGATCGGGATGCAGAGGGAGCGCCAGCAGCCGCCGGGCGGCCCGCTCGGCGGCGGGGAGGGAGCCCTCCGGCCGGGCGGAGCCGGCGAAGGCGGGCTGGAGGTGCAGCGGACGCCGGACCGGGATCGCGGTGCCGATGCCGAGGGCGGCCAGGTGGGCGGCCAGGGCGTCGCGGTCCTCGGCCTCGACGAGGTACCGGGAAGGGGCCGGGACGCGGGCGCCGGTGCGGGCGTCTTCGTCGGCGTCCGCGCGGGCGGCCGGTGTCCGGAGCAGCCCCGGCAGTCCGGCCAGGCCCTCGGCGTACGCCCGGGCCAGCTCGTCCCGGTGTGCCGCGGACGGTCCCAGGGTGGCGAGCCGGGCCAGTACGACCGCGGCCTGCAGATCGTCCATCTTGGCGTTCGTGCCGACGAGTTCGCCCTGCTCGGCGACCTCCGCGAGGCCGCTCGGGAGCGGCTTGGACCCGGGCCGGCGGCCGTGGTTGCGCAGGGCGGTGACCGTCCCGGCGAGCGCCGGGTCGTCGGTGACCACCATCGCCGCGTCGCCCAGGGCGCCCAGCGCCCCGGCGGGGTCGAAGGAGAGCACCCCACCCGATCCGGCCGGGGCCGCGGCCGCGGCGCCGTCCCCGTACGAGGGGCCGCCCGCGCCGCTTCCGGGGCGCGCGGCGCTCCACGCGTCCCCGGCGTCCTCGAACACCAGCAGCCCGTGGGCCCGCGCGACGGCGAACAGCTCCGCGTCGCCCGCCCCGCCCGGCAGCGGTCCGCTGAACTGCCGGGCCGGGATCACCGCCCGGGTGCGCGGGGTGATCACCGCACGCAGGGAGGCCGGGTCCAGCCCGTAGGTGTCCGGGTCGACGTCCGCGAAGACCACGTGCGCCCCGGTCTGGACGACGGCGCTCGCCGCGTGGACGGGCGCGAGGGCGGGGACGACCACCTCGTGGCCGGGACCGATGCCGGCCGCCCTGAGCAGCAGCACCAGCCCGTCGGTGACGCCCGCGACGGCCAACGCGTAGCGGGCGCCGGTCAGTTCGCGGATACGGCCTTCGAGCTCACGGCTCTTGGCGCCGTCGGAGTAGACGCCGCGGTCCAGCACGTCCCCCATGTGCCGCCGCACCACCGGCCACATCCGGTCGAAGGACGCCGCCTGGGTGAAGCAGGCGACGGGCGGGTCCGAGGGGGGTGTGGGCCGGTCATGGCCGCGCACTGCCGTACCGCTGTCCATGTCTCTCCGTTCGCTGGCGTCCGACGTCGTCGCGACTCGACGCTAGATCGGCAACAAGGTGCGGCTGTAGGGCAATCGGGGTGCAAGGGCCTGCCACCGGGGAGGCAAGGGCGATGGCAAGAAGCCGTGGATAGCGGGTTCCTGCCATGCGTCTGCCATTCAAATGCGGCCCGGTCGTGGCGGAACGTGTCTTCGTCGGCCGTTCGTGGAATCCGGTTCCGCGCCGGGCCGGTCTCCCGAAATCACCAGTGAAGTACACGCACCGGAGGTGCCTTCTCATGTCCCGTGGACGCCGGACTGCTGTCGTGGGTGGTGGCATGGCGGGTTGTGCCGCCGCCAAAGAACTGATCAAGAGCGGCCGGGAGGTCGTCATCTTCGAGGCGGGCGCCGGCCTCGGCGGCCGTGCGCGTTCCTGGCACCGCCCGGAGATCGAGCCCGACGTCGGCGTGAACCTCTGGTTCACCAGCTTCTACAAGATCATGTTCGAGCGCATCCGCGAGTACGGTCTCGAGGACCAGCTCGTCGAGATGTCGAACAACGTGATCGTCGTCGACAAGGGCCGCCCCGCCGAGCTGCTCTCCGACTCCTTCAAGTCCCTGCTCACCTTCGAGCACGTCTCGCTCCGCGACCGCCTGGGCTTCCTGTACGGCACCATCAAGGAGACGTTCAAGCGCAAGCAGCTGGACATCTTCGACCCGGTCAAGCTGGCCCCGTTCGACGACGGCACGACCGCCGCCGAGTACGCCCTGAAGACCATGAGCCAGCGCGGTTTCGACAACCTGCTGCGCCCCGAGATCGAGTCCTTCTGGCTGTGGCGCTGCGAGGACATCTCCGCCGCCCACGTCCGCGCCATGCAGGCCCAGGTCGCCGGCGCCAAGTTCTACGTCTTCCGCAACGGCATGGAGATCATCGCCGAGAACAACGCGAAGGGCGCGGACATCCGCCTGGAGACCGAGGTCACCGACCTCGAGATCGACGGGGCCGGCAAGGTCCGCATCTCCACCCGCGCCGCGGACGGCACCCTGTCCACCGAGGTCTTCGACGACGTGGTCGTCGCCACCCAGGCCCCGACCGCCGCCAAGCTCGCCGCGTCCCTGCCGAGCAGCGTCGTCGGCCAGGACACCCGCGACTTCCTGGAGACCCAGGAGTACGAGCCCGCGCTCTCCGTCTCGTACCTCGTCGACGCCAGCAGCATGCCCTCCGAGGCGCACATCGTGGCGGCCGGCGCCGAGGACCCCGCGGTCAAGACGATCATCACGTTCCCGCGCACGGTCCGCGACGAGAACGGCAACGCGGTCGAGAAGCACCTCGCCTTCGTCTACCCCGGCCGCGCCGCCACCCGCCGCCTCCTGGAGTGCTCCACCGAGGAGCAGTTCGCCGAGACGAGCCGCCTGGTCACCGAGCTGTGGCCCGACTTCCCGGCCGACGCCGAGCCCTTCGAGATCGCGGTGCGCCCCTGGGCGATGCCCCTTCCCGCGCCGGGCCGCTACCGCAAGTCCGCCCGGGTCATCCGCCTGCAGCGGCCCCCGGTCGTCTTCGCGGGCGACTACTTCACCTCCCCGATCTCGGAGGCCGCGATGCTCTCCGGCATCCGGGCCGCGGGCGTGCTGACCGCCAACGACTGAGGCGTACGGCCGGGACGTACGGCCGAGCCGTACGGCCGGGTCACCCCACGAACTCGACGGGAGTCACGAGTCACATGCAAGGAACCCAAGCCGCCGCCACGACCGACCGCGGCGGCCCGCACGCCCCGTCGCCCCCGGCAGCACCGGGGCTTCCGGCTGAGCAACATGGTCGT
>NZ_JBSGXB010000379.1:0-6359 GCF_053609185.1 Streptomyces sp. NPDC054956
AACGGGCGAAGGGCGGGTAGGGGAACACGCCCCGCAGGGCTTCGCGGTGCGCATCCGGATCGACGCCCGCACGCCTGCACGCCTGCACGGCCGCACGGCCGCACGGCATGACCGGACCGGCCCATCGGACGTCGGGCCGGCCCCGATCAGTACATCGGGCGTCGGTCCGACCCCGATCAGGTCGTCGGGCGTCGGGCCGGCCCGAATCAGGTCGTCGGGCGTCGCGCCGGCCCGAATCAGGTCGTCGGGCGTCGGGTGGGGCCCGGCGGGGTCATCGCTCGCAGGGCCCATTCCAGGGGGCCCCGGCGTAGCCGGGTGCCGCGCAGGAAGTGGGCCCAGGCCAGGCAGGTGGTCAGCGCGCAGGCCGAGAAGGCGGCCAGGACGCCCCAGCCGGTCACGCCCCGCAGGAACACCGCCAGCACCAGCGCGTGCGCCACGTACACCGACAACGCCATCGCGCCGACGGCGGCCAGCGGCCGCAGCGCCTTCGCCACCCGCGCGACCCGCGCCGCCAGCGCGAGCAGGCCCAGCAGCACGGCCCCGACCCCCGCGTTGCCGAGGGTCTCCAGCGGGGTCTGGCTGTAGGGGCCGGCCAGCAGCAGCCAGTCCCAGGAGCTGCTCGGGATCGCGCCGAACTGCGAGCCCAGCACCGCGCCGACCGGATCGGGTTCCGCCACGGCCCAGGGGTGCTCCCGCGCGACGGCGGCCAGCAGCGAAGCCCGCCGCCCGCCGGGGCCCAGCGCGAGCCAGGAGGCGCCGTACCCGGCGACGGCGGCCCCGGCCCCTGCGACGGTCAGCAGTCCGAGGGACCGCTTGCTGCGCAGGTCGGCGACGCGGGCGAGGGCCATGCCGGCCAGGATGTACGGGAAGTACGTGAGCAGCGGGTACGCGCCCGAGAGCAGCAGCTCGCGCAACGCCCCCGCGGCCCCGTTCCAGCTCGCCAGGTCGGCGGGGACCGGCGTGCCGCCGCGCCCGCCGGTGCGCAGCCCGGCGGCCCGGCCCAGGGCGTAGGAGAGGACCGGCCCCAGGACCACGGCGGCTCCCGCGACGGCCACCAGCGTGCGGGTGCGCAGCCGGGTGAAGGGTTCGGCGGCGAGGAAGTAGACGGCGTAGAAGGCCAGGATCACGAGGATTCCGGGCGAGAGCGCGGCCAGGCACAGGCCGAGCGCGGCGAGGATCGCGCAGCGGGTCAGGGTCGCCCGCAGCGGCGGCGGGCCGGCGGCCCGGGAGCGGGCGAGTGCGAGGGAGAAGCCGGCGATGAGGGTGAAGACGGCGGGCGCCCGGCCGTCGGCGGCGACCAGCAGCCAGCCCGCGCCCTCGGGTGCGGGCGGCGGGCCGACGTGTACGGCGAACATGCCGAGGACGGCGATGCCGCGGGCGGCGTCGAGGCCGGTGAGTCGGTTTGCTCCCATATGGATAGGGAGGGCGATCCCGGCCGCGGGGTTGCCTCCGGCCTCCCCCTCACCTCCGCCTCGCCTCCCTCCCCACCTTCCCCTCGCCTCCCACCTGCCGTCGCGCGATAAACGCGTCGCGGGAGCACCCCGCTGATCGGCTATGCTGTGCTTGCACATCGAACGGGTGGTCCGCCGCCCTTCGTGGTGGGTGTAGCTCAGTTGGTAGAGCACCTGGTTGTGGTCCAGGTGGCCGCGGGTTCAAGTCCCGTCACTCACCCTGTTGATCCCGTGGGGGGTACGAGGTTTCCTCGTACCCCCCACGGGTTTTTCCGTCCCCGTTCAGCCATTCGGCCCTTCAGCCGTTCACACCGATCCGCGGAATGCGATGCGCCGAGAGAGATTCCCCGCGCTGCTGCTGGCCACGGGCTGCGCGCTCGTGTGGGCCCTCGACTGGATCGCGGTGGCGCCGCCGCACGCCTGGGCGGTCCTCGTCTGCGGCGCCGTCGTCGGCGCGATCGCCCTGCTGCCCGGCCGCGCGCTCCGGCTCCCCCTCGACGGCCGGGCGCTGCTCGCCGCCCCGCTCTCCCTCGCCGTCACCGCCTCGATGCTGCCGCAGGACCGCGGCACGGGCGGGAGTTGGGGGCTGCTGGAGTCGGCCGCCCTGCTGGTGCTGCTGGCCCGGTGCGCCCGGTACACCGAACCGCCCCGGGTGGTGCCGCTGGGACTGCTGCTGTGGGTCGCGGCCGCCGCGGCCCCGCTGCGGATGCCGAGCGACGACACCGCCGAGACCGTCGCCTTCGCGCTGACCCTGGCGGCCGCCGGGGCCGCCGGATTCGGCGGCTACCTGCGCATCCTCGACCAGCGCCGGGCCCGCGCGATCGTGGCCGTACGGGAGCACGAGCGCCACGAACTCGCCCGTGACCTGCACGACTTCGTGGCCCACCACGTCACCGGCATCATCGTCCAGGCGCAGGCCGCCCAGGCCATCCGGGAGACCGCGCCCGAACGGCTCGATCCGCTGCTGCGCTCCATCGAGCGGGCGGGCGGCGAGACGCTGGACTCCATGCGGCGCCTGGTCCGCGTCCTGCGGGAGCAGGACTCCGGGTCGGTGCGGCCGCAGGACCTGCTCGCGGAGCTGAGCCTGCTGGTGGCCGGCCGGCCGGGGGCCGTCCTGGAGCTGGCGGAACCCGTACGGCGGGTGCGGCTGGCGCCGGAGGTGGAGACCTCGGTGCACCGGCTGGTGCAGGAGGCGCTGACCAATGTGACGCGGCACGCTCCGGGCGCGCGGGCCACCCGGGTGAGCCTGGCCACCGACGGAGTACGCCTGACGGTGGAGGTCGACAACGGCCCCGGGGACCGGCGCGGCCACGCTCCGCCCGGCGGCCGGGGCGGCCTCGGCCTGATCGGACTGCGCGAACGGGTCGAGGCGGTGGACGGCCGGCTCACCGCCGGTCCCCGGCCGGACGGCGGCTGGCGGGTGACCGGGGTCTTCCCGCTGCTGGACGGGCTGGCAGGATCAAAGGCATGAAAAGCGACATCCGCGTCCTGATCGCCGACGACCAGGAGATGGTCCGCACCGGCTTCGCGCTGATCCTGGGCGCCCAGCCGGACATCGAGGTGGTCGGCGAGGCCACGGACGGCGTGCAGTGCGTGGAGCTGGCCCGGCGGCTGCGCCCCGACGTGTGCCTGGTCGACGTACGGATGCCGGGGCTGGACGGGCTGGAGGTGACCCGGCTGCTGGCGGGGCCCGGGGTCCCCGATCCGCTGCGGGTGGTGATCGTGACCACCTTCGACCAGGACGACTACCTGTACGGGGCCATGCGCGGCGGCGCCAGCGGCTTCCTCCTCAAGGACGCCGGGCCGAACCTGCTGGTGGAGGCCGTACGGGCGGCCGCGCGCGGGGACGCCCTCGTCTCCCCGGCCGTGACCCTGCGGCTGCTGGAGCGGCTCGGCGAGCACCCCGCGCCGCCGGGTGCGCGGGCCGGTGAGCAGCCGCTGTCGGAGCGCGAACTGGACGTCGTACGGCTGGTCGCGCGCGGGACGACCAACCAGGAGATCGCCGACGGGCTGTTCATCTCGCTGTCCACGGTCAAGACGCACCTGGTCTCGGTGCAGGCCAAACTGGGGCTCCGCAACCGGGTGGAGATCGCCGCCTGGGCCTGGGAGAGCGGCGCGGTGTCCGCCGCACCGCGCGGCCCGGTCGGCTGATCCGGGCCCGGCGGCCGTGTCGCTCGGCATCGGCGGCGCCCCGGTGCTGCTCCTCGGCGTGCTCCTGGCGGCCGCGGTGTTCGCGGGCACGGTGTGGCTGTGGCCCCGGCTCGCCGGGCGCGGGCCGCTCCCGGTGCTGGGGCGGGCCGGGCTGCAGCTGGCGATCACCCTGACGATGGCGGTGCCGCTGCTGCTCGCGGTGAACTCCTCGTACGGCTTCTACAGCTCGTGGAGCGACCTGCTGTCCCTGCGCCGGGACGATCCGCTCCCGCCGGGCGAGGACCCGTCGGGGCGGGGCGGGCTGCTGGTGCGCGGAAGGCACTCGTGGCGGCACGGGGGCTCCGACGATCCGGAGGCGGTTGGCCGGATCGAGGCGGTCACGGTGCGCGGGGCGCGCAGCGGGCTGTCGGCGCGGGCGTACGTGTACCTGCCGCCGCAGTACGAGTACGCGACGGCGCGGCGGCGCGAGGAGTTCCCGGTGGTGCTGGCGCTGAGCGGGTTCCCGAGCACGCCCCGGGTGCTGCTCGACCTGTTCCGGTATCCGCAGCGGGCGCTGGAGGCGGTGAGGTCGGGGCGGATGCGGCCGGCGGTGCTGGTGCTGATGACGCCGACGGTGGCGCCGCCCCGGGACACGGAGTGCGTGGACGTGCCGGGCGGGCCGCGGACGGAGACCTTCTTCGCCCAGGACCTGCGGGCGGCGGTGGCCTCGCACTACGGGCTCACGCGCGACGCCCGGGGGTGGGGCGTGATGGGCAACTCGGTGGGCGGGTACTGCGCGCTGAAGCTGGCGCTGCGCCGGCCGGACGCGTACCGGGCGGCGGCCGGGCTCTCGGCCCCGTACGAGGCGGCGCGGGACGCCGACACCGGCGACCTGTTCGGCGGCGACGAGACCCTGCGGCGGGAGAGCGACCTGCTGTGGCGGCTGCGGAACCTGCCGCAGCCGCCGGTGTCCCTGCTGGTGGCGAGCAGCCGGGTGGGCGAGCACCAGTACCCGCGGACGCTGGAGTTCATCGAGGCAGTGCGGGAGCCCGCACGGGTGTCGTCGATCATCCTGGACAGCGGCGGGCACAACTACGAGACGTGGGGGCGCGAGGTGTCGCCGGCACTGGAGTGGCTGGTGGGCCGCCTGAGCCCGCCCTGACCCGAAGGCGCATGGCGGGGGTCTTGAACCGGAGGGTCGTCCGAAAGATGGAGCCGGCACGGTCCTTCCGTACCTCCGGACGAGGTCTTGGGACCCGGCCCCGGGGCACCGTGGAAGGGTCCTGTGACCTGCCGACGAGAGCCGAACATGCCGACCTCGACCCCCGTACGTCCCACCGCCCCCGCCGACCCCGCCACCGGGAACCCGGCCGCCCCCGCCCCGGCCCCGGCCCCGGCCGCGACGGTCGGGCACCGCATCGGTGCCCTGATGTTCCTGAGCCGCTGGCTCCAGCTGCCGCTGTACCTGGGCCTGATCGTCGCCCAGATGGTCTACGTCTGGGTCTTCCTCAAGGACGTCTCCCACCTGGTCGGCGACATCGGCAGCCTCACCGAGACCAAGACCATGCTGATGGTCCTGGGCCTGGTGGACGTGGTGATGGTCGCCAACCTGCTGCTGATGGTGATCGTCGGCGGCTACGAGACCTTCGTCGCCCGGGTGAACCTCAAGGACCACCCCGACGAGCCGGAATGGCTCAGCCACGTCAACGCGAACGTGCTGAAGGTCAAACTGGCCACCGCCATCATCGGCATCTCCTCCATCCACCTCCTGAAGTCCTTCATCGAGATCTCCGGTGACGGATGGGTGTGGCAGCAGACGATGTGGCAGGTGATCCTGCACATGGCCTTCATCGTGTCGGCCATCGCCCTGGCCATGATCGACCGTCTGCTGCCCAAGTCCCACGGCTAGGCCGTCTCGCGCTCACTGGCCCCGCAGGAAGGCCTCGACCTCGGTGGCGAAGGCCACGGGGCTCTCGTGCGGCGGGTAGTGACCGGCGCCGGGGAGCAGGTGGACGCGACAGTCGGAGTACCAGGCCTTCCAGGTGGCCCGCATGACGTCGGCGGTGAGCGCGAGGTCGTACTCGCCGACGAGGACGAGGACCGGGACGGTGCTGCCCTTGACCGCGGCGGACAGGTCCAGCGGCTGCCAGCTGGCGAGGTACGAGGCGAAGGCCTCGGGCCGGGACACGGCGAGGGAGTGCTCGACCATCCGGTCCAGCCAGTACGGGCTCGTGCGGTGGCCGGTGACGAGGTCGAGGATGACCCGGCGGTTCCCGGCGTTCTCGGCGGCCCCGTAGAACAGCGCGCGGGTCGCGTCGTCCATCTCGTACGGGGCCGCGGGGACCGGGTTGATCCCGATGAGCTTCTCCACGCGTTCGGGGGCCCGGACGAGGACCTGCTGGATCGCCTTGCCGCCCATGGAGTGGCCGAGGAGGGAGAAGGTGTCCCAGCCGAGCTCGTCGGCGAGCGCGAGGACGTCGTCGGCGATCTCGGCGAGGTCGTACCGGCCGGGGACGTCCCGGCGGTCGCCGTAGCCCCGGTAGTCGAGGAAGGCGTACGAGAACTCGCGCGGGTCCAGGTACTCCAGCACGGAGCCCCAGTTGGCGGAGGTGCCGAACCAGTCGTGCAGCACGACGACGTGGGCGGGGCCGGTGCCGATCCTGCGGTGGGCGATGGCCATGCGTTCTCCCCGGGTGACGGTACGGATGGAACCAACCCCGTACGTCTTCCCACCGCACCTACGATCACACCGCGACCCGGCCGTGACCGCCCACGAAC
>NZ_JBSGXB010000380.1:0-6359 GCF_053609185.1 Streptomyces sp. NPDC054956
GCCCTGGACCCGTCACCCCACCGGCGTCGGCGGCCGGTGCTCCCGGCCGGATCCTCACCGCGCGAGCGCGAAGGCGAGCGGCCCGTGCAGGTCGGCGGGCTCCCGGTAGTGGACGCCGGTCATCCCGAGCGCGACGGCGGCTTCGACGTTCTCCAGCCGGTCGTCGATGAACAGGCACCGGTGCGGCCGGACTCCCGCCCGGTCGGCCGCGATCTCGTAGATCTTCCGGTCGGGCTTGGCCACGCCCACCCGGGCGCTGCTGACGACGTGGTCGGCGAGGTCCGTCAGTCCCAGCGTCTCCAGCTCGTCCTCCAGGTCGAGGGTCGCGTTGGTGACCAGGACCAGCGGGACGCCCGCCTCCCGGACCCGGCGCAGCATCGCCACCACCGTCCCGTCGGCCGAGAACGGCGAACCGCCGAAGGCCCGGGCCAGCTCGTCGGCGCGGTCCGGGGACAGCCGGCCGTCCTCGGCGAGCGCGGCCGCTATCGAGCGGATCCACTCGGGCCGGGTCGTGCGCCCCACCAGCAGCGGTCCGTCCAGGGCGGGCGCGAAAGCCAGCGAGGCCGTGGTGCCCGCGGGGAGGCCGGCCGCGGCTTCCAGGGCCGTCACGTGCGTCTCGTCGAAGAAGCGGATCACGTTGTCGAGGTCGCACAGGACGGCGTCATAAGGCTTGGAATTCGTCACCGGGCCTGGATATCAGACGCTCAGCCCAGCGGGGCCTGCTGGAGGGGGACCGGGCGGGTGGCGCGGGGTGGGGCGGGGTCCAGGTGGATGGGCGGCGGCGGGGACACCGGGATGGTGGTGCCGAGGATTCCGCAGGGGACCTCCGGGGTGGAGTACGGGAGGTGCAGGCGGCCCTCGGGGGTCCAGCGGCCCGTGCCGCCGAGCCAGCCGGCCGGGGCACCGAGGCGGAACACGTGCCGGTCGGCGGGGCGCCACAGGGCGAGCCCGGCCACGCTCCCGCCGTAGCCGTCGCCGGCCTCGTCCACCCGCAGCGCGACCCCGCAGCTCTCCGGCATCAGCGCCTGCCCCGGCTGCACCGCGAACGGGGTCGCCGTGGCCCCGACCGCCCGCAGGCACTCCGGGAAGCGCACCGGGCGGGCACTGCCCAGGACCCCCCAGCCGAGCCGGAGCTCGCCCGGCGCGTCCGAGCGGATCAGCAGGAGCCCGCTGTCCGGGTCGGCCAGCAGCAGCCGGTCGTCGCTGCCCTCGGCGATCTGCAGCAGCGGGGAAACCTCCCCGGCCCGCTCCAGGTCCACGGCCACGGCCTTGGTCACCGGCCCGCGCGGGCCGTCCAGTTCGCGGTCCAGCGCCAGCAGCCGGCCCGTCCGGTCCAGCCAGACCCCGCCCGAGCAGCGCCCGGGGATCCGGGCGACCCGCTCCGGGCCGAAGGGGGTCCCGGCGACCTGCCACACCGTGGTCGCGGCGGCCCCCACGGCCAGGGCGAAGGCCCCGCGCCCGTCCGGGGACGGCGGCAGCAGGGTGACCCGTACGCCTTCGCCCGCGCCCGGGTCGTCCTGCGGCGAGATCGATCCGAGCTCCAGCTCCCCGGTCCGCGGCCCGGCGCCCGCCAGGCCGCCGCTCACGGGGCCGCCGCCCGTCGGGTACAGCAGCGCGAAGGCGTGCCGTTCGGCCACCCGCCGGTGGATCAGCACCCGCCCGTCGGCCAGCGGCAGTACCTCGCTGTCGGCCTCCTCGGGCTGCGCGAGCGGCAGCGGCACCGCGTACGGCTCGGGCCCGGCCAGCGTCCAGCGCTCCGGGTACCGGGCCTCGCCGTCCCCGGCCAGCCGGGCGGCGTAGGACCCGTCCGCGGCGATGGTGAACGGGACCGTCGTCGTCTTCTCGATCGCACAGATGGTCATCTGCGGCACCTCCGCCGAGGACCGTAGTGATCGCGCTTCCCGCCGGACAACGCGACAACCCCCGCTTCACACATACGGGTGGCCGCGCACGGATTCGCCTGTGGGGGAGGCGCGGATTGTGCTGTGCGATATCGGGGCGTTTAGGGTGAGGGCGTGGTTAGGCATACCTAACCCCTTTTTCGTGCTTTACCCGCTCCCCACCCCCAGGAGACGTTCCATGTCCCTCCGACGCCGTCCCGTCGCCGCCGTCGCCCTCGCCGCAGCAGCCGCACTCGCCCTCACCGCCTGCGGGGGCCAGGGGGAGAAGGCGGCCAAGGACGCGCCGGCCGGCGGCACCGAGAAGAAGGCCGCCGCCCAGGGCGGCAAGGACTTCTCCGACGCGGCGAAGAAGACGGCGGCCTTCGGGACCACCGCGGCGGCGGGCCAGTTCCCGCGCACCGTCACCCACGCCATGGGCTCCACCGAGCTCAAGGCCGCCCCCAAGCGGGTCGTCGTCCTCGACGTCGGCGAACTGGACAACGTCGTCTCGCTGGGCATGCAGCCCGTCGGCTACGCGCCCACCGAGGGCGACGAGGGCATCCCCGGCTACCTCGAGAAGGACGCCGGCGAGCCCAAGTCCGTCGGCACCATCAACAACCTCAACCTCGAGGCGATCAACGCCCTCAAGCCCGACCTGATCCTCGGCAGCCAGCTGCGCTCCGCGGACAAGTACGACGCGCTCTCGAAGATCGCCCCGACCGTCTTCTCCATCCGCCCCGGCTTCCCGTGGAAGGAGAACTACCTCCTCAACGCGGCCGCCCTCGACAGGACGGCCGAGGCCGAGGCCAAGCTCGACGCCTACCGGGCCAAGGCGAAGAAGCTCGGCGAGGACCTCGGCGAGAAGAAGCCGACCGTGACGATGCTGCGCTACATGCCGGGCAAGACCCGCCTGTACGCCGGCGCCTCCTTCATCGGCACGATCCTGAAGGACTCCGGCATCCCGCGCCCGCAGAACCAGCAGGTCGAGGACCTCGCCGTGGAGATCAGCCCGGAGCGCATGGACGAGGCCGCAGCCGACTGGATCTTCACCGGCGTCTACGGGGCCAAGGACAAGACCAAGCGCGACTCCGCCGAGGACAACCCGCTGTGGAAGGGCCTGGAGGCCGTCAAGCAGGGGCAGGCCAAGGACGTCGCCGACGAGACCTGGTACCTGGGCCTCGGCGTGACCGCCGCCGACAAGGTCCTCGACGACCTGCGCGCGTTTTTGATCAAGTAGGGGCCCGATCAAGTGGCGCGGCGCTGCCGCACCCGGCCCGGGGTGAGAGTTGCCGGGCCGGGAGGCCGAGGGCCGGTCGGTACGGACGGTAGCCTTGGCCTGTGCCCCGTCTCTCTGAAGTCATCGCCGCGCTGGACGCTCTCTGGCCCCCCTCGCGGGCCGAGCAGTGGGACGCCGTCGGCACCGTCTGCGGCGATCCCGACGCCGAGGTCTCCCGTGTCCTGTTCGCCGTCGACCCGGTCCAGGAGATCGTCGACGAAGCGCTGAAGCTGGGCGCCGACCTGGTCGTCACCCACCACCCCCTCTACCTGCGCGGCACCACCACCGTCGAGGCGGGCACCTTCAAGGGCCGCGTCGTGCACACGCTGATCAAGAACGACATCGCGCTGCACGTCGCCCACACCAACGCCGACACCGCCGACCCCGGCGTCTCCGACGCCCTCGCCGGCGCCCTCGACCTGCGCGTCACCGGCCCGCTCGTCCCCGACCCGAGCGACCCGACCGGCCGCCGCGGCCTCGGCCGGATCTGCGAGCTCGACCGCCCCGAGACCCTGCGCGAGTTCGCCGCCCGGGCCGCCGCGCGGCTGCCGCAGACCGCGCAGGGCATCCGCGTGGCCGGCGACCCCGACGCGAGGATCCGTACCGTCGCCGTCAGCGGCGGCTCCGGCGACAGCCTCTTCGAGCAGGTCCGCGCCTCCGGCGTCGACGTCTTCCTCACCGCCGACCTGCGCCACCACCCGGTCTCCGAGGCCCGCGAGCAGTCCCCGCTCGCCCTCGTCGACGCCGCCCACTGGGCCACCGAGTGGCCCTGGTGCGAGCAGGCCGCCGCGCAGCTCGACGCGATCTCCGAGCGCCACGGCTGGGGTCTGCGTACCCACGTCTCGCGCACGGTCACCGACCCGTGGACGGCGCACGCGCCGTCCGTGACACCCCCTTCTATCTCTGGAGCCCCCAACTGAACGCCGAGCCCGCCGACCAGATCCGACTTCTCGACGTCCAGGCCCTGGACGTCCGGCTGTCTCAGCTCACCCACAAGCGCAAGTCGCTGCCCGAGCACGCCGAGGTCGACTCCCTGACCAAGGACCTCACCCAGCAGCGCGACTTCCTCGTCGCCGCCCAGACGCAGGCGAGCGACGCCGCCCGCGAGCAGACCAAGGCCGAGCAGGACGTGGACCAGGTGCGCCAGCGCGCCGCCCGCGACCAGGCCCGCCTGGAATCCGGCGCCGGCATCTCCGCCCGCGACCTGGCCAACCTGCAGAGCGAGGTCGTCTCCCTCGCCAAGCGCCAGGGCGACCTGGAGGACGTCGTCCTCGAGGTCATGGAGCGCCTGGAGGGCGCGCAGGAGCGCGTCACCGAGCTGACCGACCGGGTCGCCGCCCTGGAGGCCAAGCTGACCGACGCCACCGCGCGCCGTGACGCCGCCACCGGCGAGATCGACGCCGAGGCCGCCGGCATCGCCAAGGACCGCGAGGTCATCGTCTCCACGATGCCGGCCGCGCTGATCGCCCTGTACGAGAAGATCCGCGTGAAGCAGGGCGGCGTCGGCGCCGCCCGCCTGTCGCAGCGCCGCTGCGAGGGCTGCCGCCTGGAGCTCGACCTCGCCGAGGTCAACGAGATCAAGGCCGCCGCCCGCGACCAGGTCGTCCGCCACGAGAGCTGCGGCCGCATCCTGGTCCGCATGGCCGACTCGGGCATCTGATGCCGAAGTTCGTTGTGGAAGCCGACGGCGGCTCCCGGGGCAACCCGGGGCCCGCCGGCTACGGCTCCGTCGTCCTCGACCCGGCCACGGGCGAGACGCTGGCCGAGCGCGCGGAGTACATCGGCGTCGCGACGAACAACGTGGCCGAGTACAAGGGACTGATCGCCGGGCTGAAGGCCGCCCGCGAGCTGGACCCGGACGCGGTGGTCCTCGTACGCATGGACTCCAAGCTGGTCGTCGAGCAGATGTCGGGCCGCTGGAAGATCAAGCACCCGGACATGAAGCCGCTCGCGGCCGAGGCGGCGAAGATCCTGCCGCGCGCGCAGGTGACGTACGAGTGGATCCCGCGCGAGAAGAACAAGCACGCGGACCGGCTCGCGAACGAGGCGATGGACGCGGGCAAGCGCGGCAAGCAGTGGGAGCCCTCGAACTCCTCCGCCGCCCTGGACGCCTCGGCGGCCGCTGCCCTCGCCGGGCCTGTCGGTGATGCGGCGAAGGGCGCCGCGGCCGTACGGGCGGCGTTGGCCTCCGGCAGCGGTACGAGGACCCGCGCGGCCGCCGCTGCGGGCGCCCGGGTGGGCTCCGCACAGGCCGGCGCCGGCACCCTGTTCGGTGACCCGGCGGACCTGGCAGGTCCGGCCGCCGGGCGCCCGGTGGAACTCCCGGCGGCGGCCCCGGCTTCCGGGCCGGACACGGCTGTGGCGGCCGCGCCCGATGCCGGCGCGCCCGGCGTCGCGTCCACCGGAACCGCCGCGCCCGCAGCGGGGCAGGGGTGGGGCCCGGACATGGGCACCCCGGCCACCTTCGTGCTGCTGCGCCACGGCGAGACCGCGCTCACCCCGCAGAAGCGGTTCTCCGGCAGCGGCGGCAGCGATCCGGAACTCTCCGAGGCGGGCCGGCGCCAGGCCGCGGCCGTGGCGGAGGCGCTGGCGGCGCGCGGCACCATCCAGACGGTGATCAGCTCCCCGCTGCGGCGCTGCCGGGAGACCGCGCAGGCCGTCGCCGACCGGCTCGGACTCGCGGTCACCGTCGAAGAGGGGCTGCGCGAGGTCGACTTCGGGGCGTGGGAGGGGATGACCTTCGGCGAGGTGCGCGAGCGCTTCCCGGACGACCTCCAGGCGTGGCTGGACTCCCCGAAGGCCGCCCCCACGGGCGGCGGCGAGAGCTTCGCGTCCGCCACCCGCCGCATCTCGGCCACCCGGGACCGGCTGCTGGCCGAGCACGCGGGCCGCACGGTGCTGCTGGTCTCGCACGTGACCCCGGTCAAGATCCTGGTCCGGCTCGCGCTCGGCGCGCCGCCGGAGGCGCTGTTCAAGATGGAGCTCTCCGCGGCCTCCCTCTCGGCGGTGGCCTACTACGCGGACGGCAACGCCTCGGTCCGCCTGTTGAACGACACGTCCCACCTGCGCTGACCGGCACCCACCGGACGCACGACGAGGCCCCCCGCCCTCACCGGCGGGGGGCCTCGTCGTCGTAATCCCCCGGCGATGAGGCGCCGCCGGTTGGTAGAAAGGGCGACGTCAGCGCGAGGACCGGAGGAGGG
>NZ_JBSGXB010000381.1:0-6327 GCF_053609185.1 Streptomyces sp. NPDC054956
GGCGCGGGGGTCCGGGGGCTGGCCCCCGTGCAGCGGCGGCGCACCCGCGATGGGGCCGGGGCAGGGCCCGGCCGTGCAGCGCGCAGTCAGCGCCGGGCCGGCCCCGTAAAAAAGCGGCCGGCGCCGAGGCTCGATCCCCCCGAGCCTCGACGCCAACCGCGTTCCCACCGGCCAGAGAGACCCGGTCCGCACCTGCCGCCCCGTGTCGGCGGTGCGGGCCGGGTCCCTGTCCGTTGCCCCCAGTCTGGCGTCCTCGCAGGTCGGGGCCCATCCGTGCGCGTACTCATTTCCGTGCCTAGGTACGGATACTCAGCCGCCCCACCAGTTCTACGCGTCCGCCGTGTCCCAGCGGCACCGCCGATCGGGGGTCAACCGTCAGCGGTTGCCGCTCACCCGTCCGCGCAGCAGCAGCGACAGCGCCGAGTGCACGTCGTCCAGCGACCGCTCGCTCTGGAACGACTGCCAGTCCAGCGCCGCCACGAGCACCATCCCCACCAGCGCCGCCGCCGTCAGCGGCACGTCGATCTCCGCGCTCAGCTCACCGCGCTCCACGCCCTCGCGCAGCACCGTCTCGACGACGGCCACCGCCTCCCGCCGGACGACCATCAGCGTGGACTGCCAGGTGCGGTTGGTCCGCCACAGCTCGGCGACGTAGAGCTGGGTGAAGGCGGGGTACCGGTCGATGAAGACGAGTCCGGCCCGGATCATCGCGTCGAGCGCCTCGACCCGGGTGCCTCCCGCGGCCTCGGTCGATTCCGCGGCCGTGCGCAGGGACTCCGTCAGCAGCCCGACCCCGTGCCGCAGCAGCTCTTCGAAGAGCTCGTTCTTGCTGGCGAAGTTGTAGTAGACGGTGCCCTTGGCCACGCCCGCCCGTTCGGCGATCTCGTCGACCGTGGTCGCCGAGAACCCCTGCTCCGCGATGAGCGTGACGGCGGCTTCGTAGAGCTTCTGCCGTGTGGCCTGGCGGCGGCCGCCGCCCGCGGCCGTACCGGTGCTGCTGCGTTCCATGGCGCTGATTCTCACAGGTCGGCCGCTCTCCACCGGCTACAGGCTCAGTTCGGGATGCAGGCGGTCCATCGTCCACACCTGCTTGCCGCGGGCGGCGAGCGCGGTGAGGGCGAGGGCGCCCGCGGTGAAGGCGATCAGGACGGCGCCGCCCTGCCAGACCGGGGCGAGGTCGCCGCCGGTGATGAGTCGGCGCAGGCTCTCGACCACGTACGACATCGGCAGGTAGGGGTGGATGGCGTTGAAGAACTCCGGGCTGGTCTGGACGGGGTAGGTGCCGCCCGCCGAGGTCAGCTGGAGCATCAGGACGGCCAGGACCAGGATGCGTCCGGCGGCGCCGAACTTGGCGTTGAGCCACTGGACGATCGCGGCGAAGCACCCGGTGACCAGCATCAGGAAGGCGATGGTGAGCGCGGGCCGGGCCATCTGCAGGCCGAGACCCCAGTGGAGTACGGACATCAGCGCGGCCACCTGGGCGGCGCCGAGCCCGGCCACGGGCAGCCAGCCGGCGAGGGCGATCCGCCAGGGCGAGGCGCCGGCGGCGAGCGCCCGCCGGTTCAGCGGTGCGATCAGCATGTAGGCGACCATCGCGCCGACCCACAGGGAGAGCGGGATGAAGTACGGGGCGAAACCGGTGCCGTAGTTGGGCGCCTTGTGCAGGGACTGGTTGGCGAGCCGCACCGGGTCGGCCATCACTTCGGTGCGGGCGTCGCGCTGCTGCGTGTCGTAGTCGGGGATCTGGCCGACGCCGTCGTGCAGGCCGCCGGCGAGTTCTCCGTTGCCGTCCACGAGCTTGACCAGGCCGCCGTCGAGGCTGTGCGCGCCGTCGCCGAGCTTGCCGACGCCGACGCCGAGGGCGCCGGAGCCTTCGGTGGCGGTGCCGATGCCGGTGTGCAGCTTGGCCATGCCGGTGGCGACCTTGTGGGCTCCGTCGTTGAGGGCGTTGACCTGGGTGACGGCGGCGTCGAGGTCCGCGGAGAGGGACGGGGCCCTGGTGGCGAGCTTGCGGGCCTCGCGCTCCAGGTCGGCGAGCTGCGTGCGGAGCTTGCCGAGGTCGCCGTTGGTGTCCTTGACGAGGGTGTTGACGTCGCCCGCGAGTTCGGCGCCCTCGGCGGCGTCGTCCTTGAGCTTCTTCAGCTGGGGGCAGGTGGCGGGCAGCGGGGTGGCGCCGGTGGTGCAGGTCTTCGCGTAGACGTCGGCGGCGCCGGTGGAGACGCGCTGGGTGACGGTGGCGGCCGCGGGGGCCGCCTTGGCGAAGGTGTCGAGGTGGTTGCCGACGACCTTGGCGGTGTCGGCGACGAGTTCGGCGCTGTCCGCGAGCTGCTTGGGGTCCTTCAGGAAGGGGCGGGCCTTGTCGGCGGTGCCGCCGACCTTGTCGGCGAGCCGCTGGGTGCCGGCCGCGATGTCCTTCGTGCCGGTCTCCAGCTGTCCGGCGGCGCCGTTCAGCTTCTTCAGGCCGCCGGTGATCTCGCCGTTCTTCTCCTTGGCCGTGTCCAGGCCGTCGGCGAGGTCCTTGGCGCCCTTCTGCGCCTTGCCGGCGCCGTCGGTGAGCTTGTCGGCTCCGTCGGCCGCCTCGGCGGTCTTGTCGTGGAGGTCGGAGAAGCTGACGAAGATCTTGTCGAGGAAGCCGCGGGAGGCGTTGGTGGACGCCGCCGAGCGGACCTCGGAGAAGACGGTGCGCGAGATCGAGCCGACGATGTAGTTGTTCGCGTCGTTCGTGCGGACCTGGAGGGCCCCGGTGGCGGGGTCGTCACCGGCGCTGGAGGCGATCTTCGTGCTGAAGTCGGCGGGCATGGTGAGGGAGAGGTAGTACGTACCGTTCTCCAGCCCCTTCGCCGCCTCCTCGGCGCTGACCTCGCGCCAGTCGAAGGTCTTGCTGTCGTGGAGCTTGCGGGTGATCTCGTCGCCCGCGTCGATCCGCTTGCCGTCCACGGTGGCGCCCTGGTCGGAGTTGACGAGGGCGACGGGCACCTTGTCGAGGCGGCTGTAGGGGTCCCAGAAGGACCACAGGTACAGCGCTCCGTAGAGCAGCGGGAGCAGGAGCAGTGCGACGAGCGCGGCCCGGGGCAGCTTCCCCCGCCCGAACCGCTTCAGCTCAAGCGCGGCCAGCTTCGGCGAGCGCATCGTCGTCCCCCTTCGTGTCGTCGGTGTTCTCTGCGTTCTTGGCGTTCTTGGCCTTCTTGGCGTTCTGCGTGACGTTGCCTTCGTCGGCGCCGGTGCTCTTGGGGACGCCCCAGATGAGCTCGGTGTCCACGGGCCGGGACGCGGCGACGGGCTCGGCGGCCGCCGGGACGGTGCGCAGGACCGTCGCGCCGGCGGGGGCCTCGCTGCACACCGCGAGGACGGTGGTGCCGCGGGCGGCGATGGAGCGGAGCAGCTCCCAGGCCTCGGCGCGCTCGGAGTCCGAGAGCTTGAGGTCGAGGTCGTCCAGGGCCAGCAGGCGCGGGGAGCCGAGCAGCGCGATGGCCACCGACAGCCGTACGGACTCCAGCCGTTCCAGGTCCCGTACGGAGGTGCGCGGGCCCTTGGGCAGGGTCGAGACGTCCAGTCCGGCGGCGGCCAGCGCGGCGTCGATGCGGGCCGCGGTGGAGCTGCGGCGCTCCTCGCGCGGGCGGAGCAGGGCGCGGACGGGTCCCTCGTAGCGGCGCTGGAGCAGGGCGCCCTCGCGCAACTGCTCGGCGACGGTGAGGGCCTGGTCGAGTTCGTTGACCCCGGACACCGGGCCGAGGGCGGCGATGCGGCGGACCGCGGCCATCCTCTTCGGCAGCCGGTGGCGGCCGATCTCGGCGTGGCCCTCGGTGGGCTTCATCCGGCCGGTGAGGGCGAGGAGCAGGCAGGTCCGGCCGCTTCCGGAGGGGCCTTCGACCGCGATGAGCGAGCCGGGCGCCGCGTCGATGCCGACGCCCCGGAACACCCAGCCGCGCGGGCCCTTGAGTCCGAAGCCTTCGGCTTTGACGGCCGCGCCGTGCGGGCTGTCCACGCCGTCCCCCTCCTTTTGAACTGACTGGTCAGTTCAAAAACTAGCATCCTCGGCGGCATCCGGTGCGCACCGGGGGGCAGTTGCCCGGACGGGAGCCGCACCGGGAGGGCAAAACCGCAGGTCAGCGCGATTGTCAGTGGGGGCCGTCACGATGGGGACACGCACAGACCGCACAGACCGCACGGAGCCACACCAGGCAGCGCGAAAGCGCACGCAACGACAGGAGGTTCGTCATGGCCACACCGTCCCCGTCCCCTGTCCACCCCGTCCCGCGGAAGTCGGCGGCACCCCCCGCCGCTCTCGATCTGCTCGTCAAGGCCCACGAGGGCCTGGCCGAAGCCGCCCGGCTGACCCGGTCCAACGAGCGGTACGCCACCGCCCACCTCGCCGCGCTGCGCGCCGCCGCGGCCGTGCTCGCCGCCCGCGGGCGGCCCGAGCCGGTGAACCCGCGGCGCAGGCCGCGCATCCGCAGCGCGTGGGAGGTGCTCCCGGAGATAGCGCCCGAACTGACCGAGTGGAGCGCGCTCTTCGCCTCCGGCGCGGCCCGCAGGGCACGGGCCGAGGCGGGGATAGCGGGCGCGGCGACCGGCCGGGACGCGGACGATCTGGTGCGTGCGGTGGGGATGTTCCTGCGCCTGGTGGAGCGGATGCTCTCGCTCCGCCCGCTCTCGCCCGCGGGCCCCCAGCAGGGCCTGCCACTGCCCCGGGCGGAGCGTCCCGACGCGGGATGACCTGCCCGCCAGCCGGAGGCCATAGGGTGGGCACGGACCGCTCACCCTCCCCCGGCCACCGCTGGGAGGTGCCCCCCCCTACGCCGAGGAGCCATCAGCCGTGTCGGACACTTCCCGCCCCCGCGCCTCCCTCCGCACCGCCGTGGTGTGGGAGGTCCTCAAGGAGGCACTCGACCGCCGGGTGAAGGCGACCGGGCGGGACGTGCTGGACGTGCTGGACACCGGCGGCGGCACCGGCAAGTTCGCGGTGCCGGTGGCCCGCCTCGGCCACCGGGTCACCGTGGTCGACCCCAGCCCGAACGCGCTGTTCGGTCTGGAGCGCCGGGTCGCCGAGGCCGGCGTGGCCGACCTCGTCCGCGGTGTGCAGGGCGACGCCCAGGGCCTGCTCGACGTCGTCGAGCGCGACTCGTACGACGTCGTGGTCTGCCACGGCGTGCTGGAGTACGTGGACGACCCGGCCGAGGGCGTGGCCAACGCGGTGGCGGCCCTGCGCCCCGGCGGCATCCTCAGCCTGCTGGGCGCCGGGCTCGGCGGGGCCGTCCTGGCCCGCGCGCTCGCCGGGCACTTCACGGAGGCCCGTACGGCGCTCACCGACCCGGCCGGCCGCTGGGGAGCGGGCGACCCGGTACCCCGCCGCTTCACCGCGGAGCAGCTCACCGCGCTGGTCGGCGACGCCGGTCTGACGGTCGGCTCGGTGCACGGCGTCCGGGTCTTCGCCGACCTGGTTCCGGGTGTTCTGGTGGACACCGAACCGGGCGCGGTCGAGGCCCTGCTGCGCCTGGAAGAGGCCGCCGCCGAGCTCCCCGCCTTCCACGCGGTCGCCACCCAGTTGCACGTTCTGGGCGAGAAGCCCGCCTGATCTGCGAACCTTCCGTGAACGCGGTGACGCACTCACCCTCCGAACCGGCGTCGTGACCCGTATGATCGGGGGCAGTGACCGGCATGCCGGGTGGACCTCTGGGGAATAACGCCCTCTAGGACCGCTCGCACGGCGGTACTGCTTCGCGCGACTCTGGCTTCAAGACGGCACTGCGCTTTCCTCAGGCAGTACTTTTTAAGGGCAGTGTTTTTAGAACGTGGCGTAGAGGGCGGGTATCACGGGGGCGATTCCCCGCCTATCCTGAAGGGGACCCCTGGTCGCTACCCCCCGCGACCGACGGATGAGGAGGACTCCCGTGCCGCTCTCGGAGCACGAGCAGCGAATGCTCGAGCAGATGGAGCGAGCGCTGTACGCCGAAGATCCCAAATTCGCTACAGCGCTTGAGGGAAGCGGACTGCGCACGTACACCCGGCGACGGGTCTACCAGGCAGTCGCAGGCATTGTGGTGGGTATCGCGCTCCTCATGACCGGTGTGATCGTGCCGAACGTGCTCTGGATCAGCGTGGTGGGATTCCTCGTCATGCTGGGCTGTACGGTTCTCGTGGTCACCGGTTGGCGCAAGGCACCCAAGCCTGGCGAGCAGCCCGCCTCCGGTAGTGCAGGCGGTTCGGCCCACGGCCAGAACCGGCAGCGTCGGTCGATGATGACCCGTATCGAGGAACGGTGGCAGCGCCGCCGTGACGAACAGGGGCAGTAGCAGTCCCTCCTACTGAACACAGACTCGGGTGAGG
>NZ_JBSGXB010000382.1:0-6300 GCF_053609185.1 Streptomyces sp. NPDC054956
CGGCCGCGAACACCTCCGCGAGGAGCTCGGTCTTCCGGGACCGTGCGGAGGCCTCGGCGACCGCCCGGGACACACGTGCGACCTCGACGAGCAACATGCGGCCATCCTCCCGCCGGCCCCGTTCCCCCGCAGCCCGGGCGCCGGGGCATCCGGGTAAGGACACGGCCCGCTCCGAGCACGCCCCCGCTGATGACCGCGGGGCGCCGACCACCACGCGGGGGCCTTTCCCCGACCCCGCCCCTTCCCGAAACCGGGCTCCGCCCGGACCCGATACCGGCGCTCCGCGCCGGTGCGCTCAAACGCCGCGCGGGCTGGAAAACCCAGCCCCGCCGACGTTTGAGGCGCGGGGTCCGGGGCGGAGCCCCGGTTTCGGGAAGGGGCGGGGTGGGGGAAAGCCGGCACCGCCCGACCCCGCCACCCGCCGCGCCGCGTACCGCAGGCGCGGTACACGCAGCCGCCGGTGTAGTCCTTGAGGACGTCAGCGGTTCAGCCTGCGGGAGCGCGGGCCGCACGGCCCCGGCGCTTAGGGTTCCCGTATGAAGCTCCGACTGCCCCGTCGCCGCCGAAGCCGCCTGCTCGCGGGCGCCGCCGCGCTCGCCGTCGTCGCGGGGGCGGGCACGCTGACGGCCACCGCCGCGGCCGGCGACGCTCCGGCCGTGCACCGCGAGGATCACCTGCTGGACATGCCCGGCGCCGGCATCGACATCTCGTACTTCACCTCCGGGAGCCGCGGCCCGGACGGACCGGAGAAACGTCCCGCCGTACTGCTCGCGCACGGATTCGGCGGCAGCAAGGAGGACATGCGCCCGCAGGCCGAACGCCTCGCCCGCGACGGGTACACCGTGCTGACCTGGTCCGCGCGCGGCTTCGGCCGCTCCGGCGGCAAGATCGGGCTGAACGACCCCGAGTTCGAGGTCAAGGACGTCTCCCGGCTCATCGACTGGCTCGCGGCCCGCCCCGAGGTACGGCTCGACGCGGCGGGCGATCCGCGCGTCGGCGTCGCGGGCGGATCGTACGGCGGCGCGATCTCGCTGCTCGCCGCCGGCCACGACCCGCGTGTGGACGCGATCGCCCCCTCGATCACCTACTGGAACCTCGCGGACGCGCTCTTCCCGGGCGGGGTGTTCAAGAAGCTGTGGGCGGGCCTCTTCTTCACCACCGGTTCGGCGGGCGGCATCCAGCCGGGCGCCGCCGGAGCCCCGAACGCGAACACCGCCGCGCCGGCCGCGACCGGCTGCGGCCGCTTCCAGCCCGAGCTGTGCGCCATGTACGAGCGGGTCGCGGTGGCCGGCGCGCCGGACGCGGAGGCCCGCACATTGCTGGAGCGCCGCAGCCCGTCCGCGGTCGGCTCCGCGATCAAGGTGCCGACCCTGATCGTCCAGGGTCAGGACGACTCCCTCTTCCCCCTGGACCAGGCCGACTCCATGGCCAGGGCCATCGCGGCCAACGGCGCGCCCGTCTCGGTGGACTGGGCGGCCGGCGGCCACGACGGCGGGATGCGCGAGGCGGACCGCGTCGAGGACCGGGTGAAGTCCTGGTTCGACCGCTACCTCAAGGAAGACACGGCCGCGGACACCGGCCCCGCCTTCCGCGTCTCGCGCTCCGGCGGCATCGATTCCACGGACGGCGAGGTCAAACTGCGCGGAGCCAGCGGCTCCACCTACCCCGGGCTGCGGTCCGGACCGCGCGAGTTCGCCCTGGCCGGCCGGGAGCAGAGCTTCGGCAATCCGGCCGGCGGGGCCCCGCCCGCGCTGTCCGCGCTGCCGGGCATCGGCGGGCAGCTCTCCGCCCTCGGAGCCGGGATCTCGCTGGACTTCCCCGGGCAGAACGCCCGCTTCGATTCGGAGCCGCTGACCGAGGAAGTACGGATCACCGGGACCCCGACCGTCACCCTGAAGGTGAGGTCGACGGCCGCGGACGGCTCGGCCGTCCTGTTCGGCAAGGTCTACGACGTCGGGCCTGACGGGCGGCAGCAGGTGCTGCCCAGTCAGCTGGTGGCCCCGCTGCGGGTGGAGAACGCCCAGCAGGAGCAGAGCGTCGAGCTGCGGCTGCCCGCGATCGACCACGCCGTCGAGGCCGGGCACCGGCTGCGGCTCGTCGTCGCCGCCACCGATCTGGGGTACGCGTCCCCGGCCGCGCCCGCCGCGTACACCGTCTCGGTGCAGGGTCCGCTGGCCGTGCCCGTCGCGGGCGGCGTGCGGACGGCGTCCTCCGGGCTGCCCGGCTGGACCTGGGGGATGCCGCTCGGGGCGTTGCTGCTGGCCGCGGGGCTGGTGGGGATCCGGAGGACCGGCCGGGGGCCGGGGGCGCTCCGGGGCGGCGCACCGCAGCCCGAACCGGCGCTGGCCGACGTACCGCTGGAAATCACCGGGCTGACCAAGCGTTACGCCAAGGCGCAGGACCGCTACGCCGTACGGGACCTGTCGTTCCGTGTCGAGAAGGGCCAGGTGCTCGGCCTGCTCGGGCCCAACGGCGCGGGCAAGACCACCACCCTGCGCATGCTGATGGGCCTGATCACGCCGGACTCCGGGGAGATCCGGGTGTTCGGGCACGCGGTACGGGCCGGAGCGCCCGTGCTGTCGCGGGTCGGGGCGTTCGTGGAGGGTGCCGGATTCTTGCCGCACCTGACCGGACGGGCCAACCTGGAGCTGTACTGGCAGGCCACCGGCCGCCCCGCCGAGGACTCCCACATGGAGGAGGCCCTGGAGATCGCCGGGCTCGGCGACGCGCTGGAGCGCGCGGTGCGCACGTACTCGCAGGGCATGCGCCAGCGCCTCGCGATCGCGCAGGCCATGCTCGGCATGCCGGACCTGCTGATCCTCGACGAACCGACCAACGGTCTGGACCCGCCGCAGATCCGGGAGATGCGCGACGTGATGATCCGGTACGCGGCGGGCGGACGGACGGTCATCGTCTCCAGCCACCTGCTGTCGGAGGTCGAGCAGTCCTGCACGCACCTGGTCGTCATGGACCGGGGCCGTCTCGTACAGGCGGGCGAGGTCGCGGAGATCACCGGCGGCGGGGACGCCCTGCTGGTGACGCTGGCCCGGCCGGTGGACGAGGCGACGCTCGGGAAGGTGGCCGCGCTGGAGGGAGTGGAGTCCGTGGAGAGCGCCGACGACGGGCTGCTCGTACGACTGGACGGCGCGAGCGCCGCGACGCTGATCGCCGAACTCGTACGGCTGGAGGTGCCGGTGTCGGGAGTGGGACCGCACCGGCGGCTCGAGGACGCGTTCCTCACCCTGATCGGAGGTGCGGCATGAGCGCCGTGACGGACGTGGAGAACGGCGGGAAGGGCGGGGCCGGCGGAGGCTCCCGGAGCGGCGGGACGACCGGTGTGCGCGAGGTGGCTCCGGGCTACCGGGCCAACCGGACGCTCCCGCTGCGCGTGGAGGCCCTGCGGCAGTGGCGCCGGCGGCGGACGCTGGTGATGGGCGGCATCCTCGCCGCGCTGCCGTTCATCCTGATGATCGCCTTCGCCGTGGGCGGCGGACCGGGCAGCCGCGACGGCGGCAACGGCCGGATCACCCTCATCGACACGGCGACGGCCTCGGGCGCGAACTTCGCCGCCACCTGCCTGTTCGTGTCGGCAGGGTTCCTGCTGGTGGTTCCGGTGGCGCTGTTCTGCGGTGACACGGTGGCCTCGGAGGCCAGTTGGTCCTCGCTGCGCTATCTGCTGGCCTCGCCCGTGCCGCGGGCCCGGCTGCTGTGGAGCAAGCTGGTCGTGGCGCTCGGGTTCAGCCTGGCGGCGATGGTGCTGCTGCCGGTGGTGGCGCTGGCGGCGGGCACGGCGGCGTACGGATGGGGGCCGCTCAAGCTCCCGGCGGGCGGCGCCCTGCCGGCCGGGGACACGGTGGGCCGCCTCGCGATCGCCGTGGCGTTCATCTTCGTCTCGCAGCTGGTGACGGCCGGTCTGGCGTTCTGGCTCTCGACGCGGACGGACGCTCCGCTCGGCGCGGTGGGCGGAGCGGTCGGGCTGACGATCGTCGGCAATGTCCTGGACGCGGTGACCGCGCTCGGATCCTGGCGGGAGTTCCTGCCCGCGCACTGGCAGTTCGCGTGGGCCGACGCCCTGCAGCCGCAGCTGGAGTGGGGCGGGATGGTCAAGGGGGCGGCGGTGTCCGTGTCGTACGCGCTGGTGCTGTTCGCGCTCGCGTTCCGCGGGTTCTCGCGCAAGGACATCACGTCCTGACGCGCGGGACCCTGAGCAGGGCCTGAGAGGCGGGGTCGTCACGCGGGCCCCGCCCGTCGGGCCCGACGCGCCGGCGCCCGGCCCGACGGGCGGGGCCCGGCGCCCGGGCCCGTTCGGCCGTCGGTGGCAAACCCGGGTGCCCCCGCTTGTGCCTGCCGCCCGATCGGCCCGCACACCCCGAAGAATCGCCTCGGTCAGGACGTACGGATACGTCCGAGCGGCACTGAGGAGTTCGACCGATGGACAGAGCAGGACTTCCGCCCCGCAGGTTCTTGCTGACCGGAGGCCTCGCGGCCGCCGCGGCCGTGCTCTCGGGGTGCTCGGCGAAGAGCGCCCCCAAGGCCACGACCGCCGCACCGGAGCCTCGGCCCACCACTCCCGAAGCCGCGTACAGCCGGCTGATGGAGGGCAACAAGCGCTGGGTGAGCGGCAGTCTCAAACACCCAGACCGGTATCCGTACCGGCGCCAGCTGGTGGCGGAGGCCCAGGATCCCTTCGGCGTGATCCTGTCGTGCATCGACTCCCGCGTGCCGCCGGAGCTGCTCTTCGACACCGGGCTCGGCGACCTGTTCGTGCTGCGCACGGGCGGGCAGGCGGTCGGCCCGGTGGTGACCGGGTCGGTGGAGTTCGGTCCGGTGACCGCGGGCACCCCGCTGATCTTCATCCTCGGGCACCAGCGCTGCGGGGCCATCGACGCCGCGTACAAGGCGCTGCGGGACGGCGGCTCGCTGCCCGGCAACCTGCAGGCCATCCAGAAGGCGCTGGTGCCGGCGTACGACCTGACGGTCAAGGACCCGGGCGCCGACCCCGTCGACACGATGATCCGCAACCAGGTCAGGGTGACGGCGGACGAGCTGCGGGCCAACTCGGATCTGGCTCCCCTGGTGAAGAAGGGCTCCCTGGCCGTGGTGGGCGCCTACTACTCGCTGGACAGCGGCCAGGTGGAGGTGCTGACGGGCGCACCGACAGGTGCCGCCTCCACGAGCCCTTCGCCCAGTGCCTCGCAGAGCTCCTCGGCAAGCTCCTCGGCAAGCTCCTCGGCGAGCCCGTCGGCGAGCGCGTCGGCGAGTCCGTCCGAGTCCGCTTCGCCGGGCGCGTCCGCGAGCCCCTCCGATTCCGCCGCCGCGTCCGCCTCGGCGTCCTGAGCCCGTCGCGGTCCTGCCCTACGGCAGGACGCGCACCGGCGCGCCGTCGAGGAAGGCTCGTATGTCCTCGACGGCGTCGCCGTAGTACGTGGCGTAGTTGCCCCGCGTGACGTAGCCGAGGTGCGGGGTCGCCAGTACCCCCGGGGTCGTGCGCACCGGATGGCCGGCGGGCAGCGGCTCGATGTCGAAGACGTCGAGGCCCGCGCCCGCGATACGGCCCGCGCCGACCGCCTCGATGAGGGCGTCCTGGTCGACGATGGCCGCGCGGGAGGTGTTGACCAGGTAGGCGGTCGGCCGCATGAGGGCCAGTTCGGGGGCGCCGATCAGGCCACGGGTGCGCTCGCCCAGGGCGAGGTGGACGGAGACGAAGTCGCTCCCGGCGAGGAGCTCTTCCTTCGAGGGGGCCAGGGTCACGCCCACCTCCTCGCAGCGTTCCGCGGTGAGGTGGGCGCTCCAGGCGGCCACCTCCATCCCGAAGGCCAGGCCCACCTGCGCGACCCGGCTGCCGATCTTGCCGAGACCGAGCAGGCCCAGACGCCGCCCGTGCAGGTCGGCGCCGAGGGTCTGCTGCCAGGGCCCGTCCGTACGGATCGCCGTACTCTCCCGCACCAGCCCGCGGGCGAGGCCCAGCAGCAGGGCCCAGGTGAGCTCGACGGGCGGGGTGCTCGCGCTTCCGGTGCCGCAGACGGTGACGCCCGCGCGGGCGGCGGCCGCGTAGTCGATGACCGAGTTGCGCATGCCGGAGGCGATGAGCAGCCTGAGCCGGGGCAGCCGCTCGAGCAGGGTCGCGGGGAACGGGACCCGTTCGCGCAGGGTGAGGACGATGTCGAAGTCGGCGAGGCGGGCGGCGAGTTCGTCCTCGTCGTCGAGGTGGTCGGTTAACGCGTCCACCTCGACCCGGCCCACGACCGGGGGCCAGTGGGCCGGGGTGGCGGCGGCCGAGTGGGAGTGGTGGAGGACCGC
>NZ_JBSGXB010000383.1:0-6299 GCF_053609185.1 Streptomyces sp. NPDC054956
AGGGACACCCCGCCGCGTTCCACGCACTGGACGGCCACGCCTTCCACAACGGCCGGCTGCGGCCGCCCGCCCCGGCCGTGTGCGGGGTGCTGATGGCCGTCTGGACCGCGGGCCCGCCCCGGCAGTCGACCCGCGAGGCCCTGCTGCGGACCCTGCTGCGGCTGCTCGACACCGAGGACGACGGCTCCTCGCACGAGGCCGGCCTGTACGGGCAGTGCGCCGCCCACATCCGCGCGGGCCTGCCCTCGCTGAGCCGCGCCTCCGGTGCTCCCGGCTCGGTGTCGGCCGCGTACGTGGAGGGCATCCTGCGCCTCCTCGCCCTGACGGCCTGAGGCCGCGCGGCCCGGCCCCCTGCGGGACCGGGTCCTCAGGCCCCCGGCGCCGCCGGCAGGCAGGAGCGCAGGGTCGTCGGGGTGACGGCGTCCAGGGAGTGCGCGAAGGTGCGTACCGCGGACGGCTGGACCGGCAGCAGCGACGGGACCACCAGGAGTCCGCAGCCCGCGGCCTCCGCCGAGGCCGCCCCGTCCGGGGAGTCCTCGACCGCCACGCACCGCCACGGCTCCGCGCCGAAGCGGGCGGCGGCCGCCCGGTAGGGATCCGGGTGCGGCTTCGTCAGGGCCGTGTCGTCGGCCGACATCGTGAAGGCGAACGGGACGTGGGCCAGCGAGCCCCCGACCACCGAGTCCACGACCACCCGCGGCGAGGCGCTGACCAGAGCGAACGGTACGCCTTCGCGTTCCAGTGCGGTCAGCAGGGCCTGCGCCCCGGGCCGCATCGGCGCGCCCTCCTCGACCCGGCGGAAGAAGCTCCCGGTGAGCTCCGCCGCCACCGCGGCCGGGTCGCCCGTGCGGGCCACCCGTACGAGGTGCGCGGCGGTGTCCTCCACGGACCGGCCGACGACTTCGGGCGCGTCGGCTTCGGTGAGTGCGTGGCCGAGGCCCGCCGCGATCTCCTCGGTGGTCAGCCACCACAGGGTCTCGGTGTCGACGAGGGTGCCGTCCATGTCGAAGAGGACGGCGGCGAGTTCACTCACGAGGCGGTCCGTGCCACGACGAGGACGGGCCGCTCGGCCAGGCCCACGGCCGCGCGGGCGCCCGGTACGAGGGCTCCGGCGTCGCGCGAGGGCAGGTCGGCCTTGACGCGCGTGCCGTCCGCGAGGTCCAGGTGGAGGCGGGTCACCGAGCCGAAGAAGGAGGCCGAGGCGACGGTGGCCGTGCCTTCCTCGTCGGCCGCGACCGTGACGTTCTCGGGGCGTACGAGGACCTCTACGTCGGAGGTCGGGGGCACCGGGCCGTCCACCGGCAGCCGGGAGCCGGCCGCTTCGACCAGTCCGGAGCCGGTCAGCCGGCCGGGGAGGCGGTTCATGGTGCCGACGAACTCGGCGACGAACGGGGTCGCGGGACGCTCGTACAGCTCGGCGGGGGCGGCGCACTGTTCCAGGCGGCCCGCGTTGAGCACGGCGACCCGGTCGGCCATGGACAGGGCCTCTTCCTGGTCGTGCGTGACGAACACGGCGGTGATCCCGAGGGAGAGCTGGAGCCTGCGGATCTCCTCGCGCAGGTTGGCGCGCACCTTCGCGTCGAGTGCGGAGAGCGGCTCGTCGAGCAGCAGGACGCGGGGGCGCAGGGCCAGGGCGCGGGCGAGGGCGACGCGTTGCTGCTGGCCGCCGGACATCTGGTGCGGGTAGCGGTCCCCGTGGTCGGGCAGGCCGACCAGGTCGAGGAGTTCGGCGGCGCGTTCGCGGCGTGCGGCCGCGCCCACCTTGCGGACCCGCAGGCCGAAGGCGACGTTGTCGCGGGCGCTGAGGTTCGGGAAGAGGCTGTACGACTGGAACACCATCCCGGCGTCGCGGCGGTTGGCCGGTACGCGCGTGATGTCCTGTCCGTCGACGAGGACTTCGCCGGAGTCGGGCTGCTCGAATCCGGCGACGACGCGCAGTGCGGTGGTCTTGCCGCAGCCCGACGGGCCGAGCAGGGCGACGAGTTCGCCGGGCTCGATGGTGAGGTCGAGTCCGTCGAGGGCGACGGTGGAGCCGAACGCGCGGCGCAGGCCCCGGAATTCGACGCGGGCGCCGGCGGGGGCCGGATCGCTTCCGGCGGGCTTCCTGGCCTCGGGAAGGGTGAGGGACATGCGGGTCAGGACTCCTTGCCGGAGGTGCGGGAGGTGCGGGAGACGGCCGGGCCGGGGGACACGGTAGCGGGGGTCGTGCCGGCCCGGGAGAGGAGGAGCAGGAGCAGCCAGGTGATGAGGAGGCTGAGGACGGAGACAGCGACCGACATGCGGGCATGTGCTCCGGAGATCGACACGATCCACACGGCGAAGGGCCGGAAGCCGAGCAGCGAGGCGATGGTGAACTCGCCGAGGACCAGGGCCAGGGTGAGGAAGGCGGCTCCGGCGAGCGCGGCCCGCAGATTGGGCAGGAGCACGCGCAGGACGACGTGGGGCCAGCTCGCGCCGCAGCTGCGGGCCGCTTCGACGAGGGTGGGGACGTCGACGGCGCGCAGGCCGGCGTCGAGGGATCGGTAGACGAACGGCAGGGCGAGCACCGTGTACGCGAGGACCAGGACGACCGGGAAGTCCGGGTTCTGGACGGCCAGGAAGGTCTGGTAGAGCGGGGTCCTGGACAGGTGGTCCGGGCCCCAGCGCAGCACGGTGGTGATGCCGGTGACCAGGGCGATGGGCGGGACCACCAGCGGCAGCATGCACATCACCTCGACGACGGGCCGCAGGCGCGGCGAGCCGACGCGTACGGCGACCAGCGCGGGCACGGCGAGGAGCAGCGAGGCGGCGATGGTCGCGGCGGCGAGGCCCAGGGAGAGCAGCAGGCTCTCGGTGAACCCGTCGGCGGAGAGCAGCTGGGTGTACGCCTCGAAGCTGATGCCCTGGCCGGGGACGTGAACGGTGAAGACGAAGGAGGCCAGGAGCGGGAGGACGAAGTACGCGCCGGCGAGCAGCAGGACGGCTCCGCGCCACACCTGGGGGCGGGGGCGCCGCCTTGCGGACGGCGCCGCGGGCACGGCCGGACGGCTGTCCGTGCGGGCCCCGGCGGCCGTGGCCCCGGGAGCGTTCGGGGCGGGCGTCGGGGTCATCGCAGCCATCGGGCGCTCCGTCGCTGGAGGGGCAGGTAGACCGCCATGACCAGGCCGGCGATCACGATCATGTCGAGGCCGAGGGCCAGCGCCACGTTCTCCTGGCCGGTCAGCACGTTCCCGGACAGGGCGTCCGCGATCTTGAGCGTGACCAGGGGAACGGAGCCGCCCACGAGGGCGGCGGCCGTGGCGTGCGCGGCGAAGGCGGTGCCGAAGAGCAGCACGAACCCGCCGAGCAGGGAGGGCGCGAGGACGGGCAGGCCGACGTGGCGCCAGAACTGCCGTCCGTTGGCCCCGTTGTTCTGGGCGGCTTCGCGCCACTGCGGGCGCAGGCCGTCCAGCGCGGGGACGATCACCAGCACCATGAGCGGGGTCAGGAAGTAGAGGTAGACCACGGTGAGGCCGGTGAAGGAGTAGAGGTTCCAGCCGAGACCGGTGAGGTCGGCGAGCTGGGTGACGACTCCGGAGATGCCGACGGTGGCGATGAACGCGAAGGCGAGCGGGACCCCGCCGAAGTTGGCGAGGACGCCCGAGGCGGTCAGCGCCGCGCCGCGCAGGGCCCGCGAGCGGGAGGTGACGACGGCCTGCGCGATGAGGACGCCGAGTACTCCGGCCACGAGGGCGGTGAGGGCGGAGAGCTGGACGCTGCCGACGAGCGAGCCGAGGTAGGGCCCCCGGAGGGAGCGCGCCAGGTGCTCGCCGGTGAGTTCGGTGGCGCCGCTCGCCGGGTCGGTGCGGGTGACCGCGCCGAAGGCGATGGCGCCCAGCGGGATGCCGAAGCAGAGCCCGGTGAAGGCGAGGAGGGGGAGGGCGGCGAGCCAGGTGCGCGGGCCGCGCCGCCGGCGGCTGGTGGTGCCGCCGGCGGTCCCCTTCGAGTGGGGGGTCGTGGTGGAGGCGGACATCAGCTGAGGGCCTTGTCCCACTTCTCGGAGAGGGTGGCCTTGGCCTTGTCGAGCTCCGTGGAGGCCGGGAAGTTCGGGGTGCCCTGGACCTGCGGGAGCTTGGTGACGGCGTCCTTGTCGACGGTGCCGTCCTGGGTCATGACGGGCAGCAGCACGGGGCGGGCGTGGCCCCGCAGCCACAGGTTCTGGCCCTCGGTGCTGTACAGGAACTCCATCCACAGGCGGGAGGCCGCGGGGTGCGGGGCGTCCTTGTTGATGGCCTGCGAGTAGAACTGGGCGTAGACGCCGTCGGTGGGGATGGCGACCTTCCAGTCGACGCCCTTGCCCTTGAACTGCTCGGCGTAGCCGGCGTTCAGGTAGTCCCAGTCGATCGAGATGGGCGTCTCGCCCTTCTCGACGGTGGCCGGGGTGGACTCGACGGGGATGAAGTTCCCGCTCTTCTTCAGCTGCCCGAAGAAGTCGATGCCGGGCTGGATGTCGGCGAAGGAGCCCTTGTTGGCGAGGGCGGCCGCGTAGACGCCTCCGAAGGCGGAGCCGGACTTGGTCGGGTTGCCGTTGAGGGCGACCTTGCCCTTGTACTCGGGCTTGGCCAGGTCGGCGAAGGACTGCGGGCAGTTGGGGATGCGGGCGGCGTCGCAGCCGATGGAGACGTAGCCGCCGTAGTCGTTGTACCAGCGGGCGTCCGCGTCCTTCTGGGAAGCGGGGATCTTGTCCCAGGCGGTGACCTTGTACGGGGCGAAGAGGTTCTCGCCGGCGCCGCTGCGGGCGAAGGCTATGCCGAGGTCCAGCACGTCGGGGGCGCGGGTCTGGCCCTTGCGGGACTTGACGGCCGCGATCTCGTCGGCGCTGGAGGCGTCCGGGTTCTCGGCGTTGATCTTGACCTTGGGGTACTTGGCCTGGAACGCCTTCTGGATCTCGCCGTAGTTCGCCCAGTCCGCGGGCAGCGCGATGACGTTGAGCTCGCCCTCCTTCTCGGCGGCCGCGACGAGGCCCTCGAGGCCGCCGAAGTCGGCGACCGAGGTGGCGGCGCCGGGCTGGGTCTTGCCCTTGCCGTCGGCGGCGGTGCCGGCCTGCGGGTCGGGCGCGGCGCCGCAGGCGCTGAGGGTGGTGAGCACGGCGGCGCTGAGCAGAACGGCCGCACCGCGTCGGGCGGAGGAACTGAGCACGGTCTCTCCCGGAGACTGGATCCATGGCAGGGGGTTCACTTGTCTGAACAAGTTGGCTCCAGTTCGCCCTGGGGCACTGTACGGACGGTGAACGGCGGCTTTCGCGCGGTGCACGTCTCGACGAAGACCGGGATTGGCCGGATCCGATCGTGACGGCGGACCCGCATGATGATCTTCGAACACCCGCATGCCTAGGCTGGCGGGCAGGACGAAGACGGACCGCGCCGACGGCCGACGGCACTGACGAGACGGGGGACGGGGACGACATGGGGACGGTGCGGTATCTGGAGATCGCCGAGGCGCTGCGCCGGGCGATCCTCTCCGGCGAATACCCCGTGGGCGCCCAACTGCCCTCGGAGAGCGATCTGGCCGCGCGCTGGTCGGCCTCGCGCGGGACCGTCCGCCAGGCCGTGGCCACGCTCGCCGCCGAGGGGCTCATCGGCTCCCGGCAGGGGGCCCGCAGGATCGTCCTGCGCCACGAGCGCAAGCACAGCTTCGGGGAACTCAACAGCTTCGCCCAGTGGGCCGAGGGGGTCGGCCACCGCGCGGCGAGCCGTTTCCTGTCGCGCAGGCGCCGCCCGGCCACGGCCGAGGAGGCGGAGCGCCTCGCGCTGGAGCCCGGTACGGAGATCCTGGCCGTGCTGCGGCTGCGGCTGCTCGACGGGGAGCCGACGATGGTCGAGCGGACCGCGTACGCCGACTGGGTCGCGGCGGCGGTCGAGGCGATGCCCGAGGACTGCCGCTCGGTGATGGACGGCCTGGCGGAGGGCTCCGGGATCGTCGCCCACTACGGCGAGCACCTCATCGACGCGCTGCCCGCCGGCAGTGAGGACGCCCGGCTGCTGGAAATCCGGCGCGGCAGCCCGCTTTTGCGCCAAAGGCACGTCTCCGCGACCCGGACGGGCCGCCCGATCGAGTGGTCCGACGACCGTTACCGAGCGGGCAGCGTGACCTTCAGTGTGAACAACTCGGCGGTAGCAACCCCGCTGGAGCGCCGGGCGGGCGAGGGCTGACGGCCGGGGCCCGGACGCGACGCCCTCCCCCGGCGGCGCCCCGCCCGGGCCCACCGCAACGCACCCTGCCCTGGCCCGACCTGCCCCGCCCTGCCCCGCCCTGCCCCGCCCTGGCCCGCCCTGGCCCGC
>NZ_JBSGXB010000384.1:0-6277 GCF_053609185.1 Streptomyces sp. NPDC054956
AAAATCCAGCCCCTCCGGCGTTTGAGGAGCGGGGTCCGGGGCGGAGCCCCAGGGGGTCGGGCGGAGCCCGGCCTTTGGGTCAGGGCGGAGCCCTGGGAACGGGGGAAGGGCGGGGCGGGGAGACGGGCCCCGCGCAGCGGCATCCGCAGCCGCGGCGGGAGCCGGACCGGTACCCGCCGCGGGAGCGGGACCGGTACCCGTACCCGGGGCTATCGACAGATGGCCAGCGCGTCGAGGGCCACCGCCCCCTGCCCCCGGGGCAGCACCATCAACGGGTTGATGTCCAGCTCGGAGAGCTCGTCACCCAGCTCCAGCGCCATCCGCTGCACCCGCAGGATGACCTCCACCAACGCGTCCACATCCGCCGGCGGAGCCCCCCGCACACCCTCCAGCAGCGCATGCCCGCGCAGCTCCATCAGCATCGCCCGCGCCTGGTCCTCCCCGAAGGGCGGCACCCGGACCGCCGCGTCGTGCAGGATCTCCACGAGCACGCCGCCGAGCCCCACCGTCACCGTCGGGCCGAACAGCTCGTCCTGCGTGACCCCGACGACCATCTCGACGCCGCGCTCCACCATCTGGCAGACGAGGATCCCGTCCAGCGGGACGTTCTCGTAGCGCGCGATGTCGGTCAGCTCCCGGTAGGCGTCGCGGATCTGGCTCGCCGACGTCAGGCCGATCTTCACCAGCCCCAGCTCCGTCTTGTGCGCGAGCTGCGGGCCCGAGGCCTTCATGACCACCGGGTACCCCACCAGTCCGGCCGCCCGTACGGCTGCGGCCGCGCTGGTCACCAGCTGCTCCCGGGGCACGCGTATCCCGTACGCGCGCAGCAGCTGCTTCGCGGAGTGCTCGCTCAGCTGCTGCCCCGGCCGCATGAGCGCCTGCGCCTTGCGGAACGAGGGCGACGGGGTGCGCGGGGCGTCCTCGAAGGGGGAGCGGTAGGCGGCGGTGAAGCGGTGGTGGCCGAGGTAGGCGCGGACGGCGGTGATGCAGTTGCCGAACGTACGGAACGTCGCGACCCGGGAGGACCCGAGGAGGGTGGTGCGGTACGCCTCCTCCGTGCCGACCGGGGAGCCCCAGATCACGCAGATCAGCTTGTCGGTCTGCTCGGCCGCGTCCACCAGGTCCTGCGCGAGCTTGTCGCTCATGGGCGGGAAGGGCCCGGTGATCGGGCAGATCAGGACGCCGACGGACGGGTCGGCGAGGATCGCGTCGATGATCTTGCGGCCGCGCCAGTCGCCGACCGGGTGGCCGCCGTTGTCGACGGGGTTGGAGACGCCCAGGTACTCCGGGATCCACTGGTGGAGCTCGTCCTGCTTGGCCTGGGAGAGCGTGGGCAGGGAGAGCCCCGCTTCCGTCGCCAGGTCGGAGAAGTGGGCGCCGGTGCCGCCGGAGATGGAGTAGACGACGACCCCGTCGGCGAGCGGCTTGCGCGCCCGGGCCAGCAGCGCGGCGGTGTCCTGGAGCTCGTCGAGTCCGTCGACCCGGATGACCCCGAACTGCCGCATGGCGGCGTCGACGACGGTGTCCGCGCCGGTCAGCTTCCCCGTGTGGGAGGCGGCCATGCGGGCGCCGGTCTCGGTGCGGCCGACCTTGACGGCGACGACGGGTACGCCGTTGCGCGCCGCCCGGTCGGCGGCGAGGAGGAACTGCCGGCCGTCCTTGAGGCCCTCGACGTAGCAGGCGATGGCCCCGACCTCGGGCTGCTCGGCGAAGTACGAGATGAAGTCGGAGGTTTCGAGGTCGGCCTCGTTGCCGGTCGGAGCCCAGTGGGAGAGGCGGATGCCCAGCTCCTGGAGGGTGTAGACCGGGCGGCCCTGATGGCCGGACTGGGTGATCAGCGCGATGGCCGGGCCGTCGAGGTCCTCGCGGAACTTCTCGAAGGCGTTGAGGTTCGTGTTGGGGCCCAGGAGGCGCAGGCCCGACCGCCGGACGGCGGCTCCCAGGCGGGCCTGCGCGGCGGCGCCCTCGTCCCCGGTCTCGGCGAAGCCGGAGGCGAAGGCGACGGCGAACTTCACCTTGGCCTCGGCCAGCTCCTCGACGACGGGGAGCGGGTCGGCGACGAGGAGGACCGCGAGGTCCACCTGTTCGGGCAGGTCGGCCACGGAGGCGTGGCAGGGCAGCCCGAACACGGACGTGCGGGTGGGGTGGACCGGGTGCAGCCGGGCCCCCACGCGGTCCGCCCAGGCGATGAGCTGACGGGTGATGCCGGTGTTGGGTCTGCCGTCTGCGTCCGAGGCGCCGATGACGGCCACGGACTCGGGCCGGAAGAACCGGTCCAGGTCGGGAGCGTCGGCGTGCAGGGGCCGACCGCTGACGTCCAGCGCGACCGTGTCCTCGGCGGAGGGAGCCGTCGTGGAGTGGACGGCCGTCCTGGGGGTCTCCCCGCAGGCCTCGACACGTGCGCGGAAGTCGGTGGTGAGGGTGCCGTGAGTAGATCCAAGCATCGTTCCGCCCGCTCCTGCTCGATGAACCTCGACGATTCTCAATAACTGACGCGTAGTCAGATTACTGAACTGACGTGCCGTCAGGAACAGGGCTGCGCAGGAAAGGTGGTGGAGGTGATGTGTGGAACGGTCTCAGATCTCCTCTGGACGGGTCCAGACCATTATTCGGCCGAGGTGGGTGGGGCGGATGTGACGGGTGGGGCGCATGGGGTCGTCCGGAGTCGTCCGGGCTCTTCCGGGCTCTTCCGGGGTCGGCAGGGGTCGTCAGGGGTACGGATCCTGCACCGCACCCCCTCCGCGACGGCGCCGGCTCACCACTCCCGGGGAGCGATCAGCTCTTCCACGTCCGCATCCGTGAACCCGTACGCCGAGGCCACGAACCAGAAGTCCTCGGCTATCTCCTCGCGCGCCACGGTCTCGATCTCGCTCCCCGCTTCCTCGAACTCCGCCTCCAGCAGGTTGAACTCCTCCGTCGCGGCGCCGGTCAGCGCGTACAGCGCCGCCAGATCGGCCGGGCGCTCCGCCTCGATCCGGGCGCACAGCGCGCGCAGGATCGCGGCGCCTTTGTCGAGGACGTCGTTCGGGTAGTAGTCGTCCGCGTACAGCTGCCGAAGGAAGGCGTGGTCCGCCACCTGCTGGTTCGTGATCGACATGATGATCCCCCCGTTTTCTCGCCCGAGAGCCGGTGCGGCGTTCTCCGATGTGCCGATGCTGCACCACGCCACTGACACCGGGCGGGCGGCGGTGGGCGGACTGTGGAGGGAGGGAGGGAGGGAGGGAGGGAGGGGCGTCGGCGGCGTGTGGATGCCGTGGGCCTGGGGAGGTGGCCGCCTTCGCCCGGCGGCGGCCTTACGCCTCCAGGTTCCGGGCGACGGCCTTCGCGATCTTCTCGGCGTCCAGGGCCATTTCGCGGAAGTTGCCGCTGATGGGGTTGGTGAAGCCGGTGAAGTAGAGGCCGGGGGCGTCCGGCGGGGTGTGGGCGCCGTGGGCGCTGGGGCGGCCACGCTCGTCCAGTACGCCGAGATCGCCGACCAGGCCCTCCAGGGCGCGGCGGTAGCCGGTGGCCGCGATCACCACGTCCGGGCTGATCCGGGAGCCGTCCGCGAGGACCACCTCGGAGCCGTCGAAGGACTCGACGGCGGCGACCGGCTCGACCCGCCCGGCGCGCACCGCGTCGATCAGGCCGGCGTCCTGGACCGGGATCGCCCCCTGGTTGACCCGGCTGTACAGGCCGGTGGTGGGGCGCGGGAGCCCGTACGCCGACAGGTCCGGGACCGAGGCCTTGCCGACGATCGCACCGAGCCGGTCGACGAGCCCCACGGGGAGCCTGCGGACGAGGATCCCGGTGCGCTGGGCCGGCCAGCCCGCGGTGGAGCGGCGCAGGATGTGCGGGGCGGTGCGCACGGCGAGACGGACCCGGCCGGCGCCGCCTTCGGCCAGGTCGACGGCTATCTCGGCGCCGGTGTTGCCGACGCCGACGACGAGGACGTCACGGCCGGCGTAGGGGGCCGGGTTGCGGTACTCGGAGGCGTGCGCGAGGGAGCCCTCGTACGTCGCCCGGCCGGGCCAGTCGGGGATGACCGGGGTGTGGTTGAACCCGGTGGCGACGACGACCGCCCCGGCGGCCATGACGCGGCCGCCGGTGGCGTGGAGGGTCCAGGTGGTGGGGGCGGTGCCGTCCGCGCTGGAATCGGAGGAATCGGAGGAATCAGAGGAATCGGCGGAGCCCGAGGTAGTTGCGGAGGTGCGCTCGATGCGGGTCACCTCGACGCCCGTGACGAGCTCCAGCTCGTGGAACTCGGCGTACTTCTCCAGGTACCGCACGACGTTGTCCCGCGCGACCCAGCGTCCGAAGCGGCGCGGCATGGCCAGGCCCGGGAGCGCGGAGAGGCGCCGCGTGGTGTGCAGGTGGAGCCGGTCGTAGTGCCGGCGCCAGGAGGCTCCGACGGACTCGGACTTCTCCACGACCACCGCACGGACCCCGCGTGCGCGCAGCGCGGCGGCGACGGCGAGGCCGCCGGGACCGGCGCCGATCACGTAGACCGGGCGGGGCTGGGTGGACATGTCGGGTGCTGCGGGGACTCCGGGCATGAGGTGTGAGCGTATCGCCGTGTGCGCGCGATGGGTCTCGGACGAGGAGGGAATCGATTGCGGATCGATCACGGAGGGTGGGGTGGGGGGCGACGGGGGGTTGCGGTGGCGCGGGGTGCTGGGGGCGTGGTGGGACGGGGGCCTTGTGCGATGCGGCGCGATCCGGTGAACTGACGGCACGTCAGATGTGGCGTGCTCCCTCCCTGGACGTTCGGCGAAGAGGACAGCTGCTGTGAGTACGAGTACTGGTGCGGGTGCGGTGCGCTTCGACCTGCCGGAGATCGACGACTTCACCCGTCCCTACTGGGACGCCGCGGCGCAGGGACGGATGCTGCTGCGCCGCTGCGGGGAGTGCGGCAAGGCGCACCACTACCCGCGGGAGTTCTGCCCGGCGTGCTGGGCGGGCGAGGACAGCGTGACGTGGGAGACCGCGTCGGGACGCGCCACGCTCTACACGTGGTCGGTGATCCACCGCAACGACCTCCCGCCGTTCGGCACGCGGGTGCCGTACGTGGCCGCGGTGGTCGACCTGGCGGAGGGGCCCCGGATGATGACGGAGGTCGTCGACTGCGAGGAGTCGTCCCTGCGGATCGGCATGGACCTGGCGGTGACCTTCCGCGAGGCGGCGGAGGGAATCTGGGTGGCGGTGTTCGCGCCGGTGTAGGGGGCCCGCTGGGCCCGCTGCGGAGCCGGGGCATCGGGGCGGGTGCCCCGATACCCCGATGCCCCGGCCGCGCCCCGACCCTGCCCGGACCGGGCCGCCTGCCGCGCGGACTACGGCCAGAGCAGGTGCCGGGTCCAGGGGGAGGCGGGGGTGGCGCGGGTGTACCGGAGCCGGGTGTGACGGCGGGCGGCGTCGCCCTGGAAGAACTCGACCTCGGTCGGGGCGAGTACGTACCGCGTCCAGGTCGGTGCCGGCGCGTCCGGCTCGGCGCCCGCGCGGTCCCAGGCCGCCGCGGATGCGCGCACCAACTCCTCGACGGAGTCCAGTACCTCGCTCTGCCGACCCGTCAGGGCGGCGGCGAGCGCGCCGCGCGAGCGGGCCGCCAGGTCAGCGCGGCTCTCCACCGCGCCGCACGCCGTGACCCGGCCCCGGACACGGATCTGGCGGGCCACGGCCGGCCAGTAGAACCCGAGCGCGGCGTCAGGACGCGCGGCCAGCTGCCGGCCCTTGGCGCTGGTGGAGTGCGAGGCGAAGTGCCAGCCGCGCTCGTCGGCGTCGTGCAGCATCAGCGTGCGTACGTCGGGCCGCCCGTCGGCGTCCACGGTCGCCAGGCTCATCGTGTGCGGCTCCGCCTGCTTCGCCCGGGCGGCGTGCGTGAACCACTCGCGGAACAACGCCAGCGGCTCGTCCGGAGCGCCGCCCGGGTCGAACCCGGGCAGCGGACCGTCCCACACGCGCAGCGAGTGCAGGGTGGCGTGGAAATCGTCGGCCCGGTCGGAGGGGGCGGCGTTGCCGACGGGGCTGGCATTGCTTACGGAGCTGGCGGGGCCGGCGGGGCCGGCTTGGCCGTCGTGGCTGCGGGTCATGCGGCCATGCAACACCACGGGCGGGGACCGACAGCGGACCGGGGGCGGGGTAGCCGAATCCCTGCGGGTCGGGGCCGGACGGCCGACCAGCGGTCAGGAGTGCCTAGCCCTGAGGGGCGGGAGCGAGTATTCGGCCGGGGGTTACGGGAGAGCGATGCCCTCGCGGTCCGGGGCGTGACAGGGATTGGGGACTTCCCGTCAGTCCCATCGTC
>NZ_JBSGXB010000385.1:0-6276 GCF_053609185.1 Streptomyces sp. NPDC054956
CTCTGTGGGCGCGGCTCCGCCGTGCCATCGGCACGACCTCAGCCACCCAGTAGGCACACTCGACGCTTGACAACGGTCATTGGGAATCAGTCACACGTAGGTGTGCTGACACAGCGCTGTGATGGCCGGGCTGGTCACGCCGTGCGCGGAGCGGCACAGCGCGGCCATGTCCCCGCCCCGCACCCCGGGTACCGGGTAGCCGGGGCGGCGCGGCGCGGGTGTACGGACGCCGGCCTTCGCCGTGGGCCTGGTCTTGGCCCTGACGGTCGGGTGCGCGGCGGGTTTGCGCGGGGTGGCCCTGCGCGGCGGGGCGGGCACCTTGTGCGTCCGTCGGGGCGTCCCTGCGTTCTGCCGGTCCGCCGCGGCTGCGGGTGCATCCTGGGCGGGGCCGGGCGCGGTCGGTGCCAGGTCGGTGCGGGTGCCGGGCAGGGGTGAGAGAGGCAGCCCCGCCGGCTCGGCGGCGCGCTGCTCGGGCCGCCCCGGGCCGGGGTGTTTGTGGTCGGCCACCGCGGCGGCCGAGGCCTTCGCGGCCGGGCCGGGGACGGGGTGACGGTGACGCATCCGGAGGCCGAGAGCAGAGCGGTGAGGAGCAGGGGGAGAGACCAGCGACGCATGCCGCCACCGTGCCGCACGCAGGCTGTGAGCGTTCACGTTTTTCCCCATCTCGGGTGGTTTGAGCGTCATGTAATTCCTCATGCCGACTTCTCCTAATTGGCCATGAGCACGACGGAGTTCGGGATCGAGGGACCTGGTCATCGCGGAGGCGTGTGGGTGGCCCTGGGCCTGTGGTTCGGAAGGCCGATGGTCAGCCCGGATGGCAAGGAGAATGTTCGTCGTGGTCGACATCACCGAGATTTATGTCCACTGGTACGCGGGCCGCTCGAAGAGCGAGCTGGCTGCGTCGCTGGCGGTGGACCGCAAGACGATCAGGAAGTACCTGGAGCCGGCGGAGGCGTCCGGGATCACGCCGGGCGGGCCGATGATGCGGGAGGCCGACTGGGCCAAGCTGATCAAGAGCTGGTTCCCCGAACTCGCTGACCGGCGACTGCGACAGATCACCTGGCCGGACATCGACCAGCACCGCGACTACATCAAGAACCTGCTGGGGACGGTGACCGTCTCCACGATCCACCAGCGGCTGCGGGACGAGCACAAGCTGGACGTGTCGATCTCCTCGTTCCGGCGTTGGGTGCACGCCACGCTCCCCGATGAGACGGCAAGGTCGCAGGTCACGGTCTTGCGCGATGACGTTGAGCCTGGCTCGGAGGCTCAGATCGACTACGGCCACCTGGGCCAGTGGACCAATCCGAAGACCGGAAAGCGGCACCGGATCTGGGCGTTTGTGATGGTGCTGCCGTGCTCGCGGCACATGTTCGTCCGCCCGGTCCTTTACCTGCACCAGCACGCCTGGACCGAGGCCCACGTCGCCGCCTTCCGCTACTTCGGCGGCGTCCCGCGCCGGCTCGTGCCGGACAACCTGCGAACCGGTGTCGACAAGCCCGATCTCTACGACCCTAAGATCAACAAGGCGTATGCAGAGCTCGCCACCCACTACGGGGCACTGGTCGATCCGGCCCGCGCCGCCCGGCCCAAGGACAAGCCGCGGGTCGAGCGGCCGATGCCCTACATCCGGGACTCGTTCTGGCGGGGGCGGGAGTTCACCTCGATCGAGCACATGCAGGCCGAGGCTGTGACCTGGAGTCAGAAGGTGGCGGGCCGCCGACAGTGTCGGCCGTTGCAGGGAGCCGCACCGATGGCGGTGTTCGAGGCCGTCGAGGCCGAGACCCTGTTGCCGCTGCCGCCCACTCCGTTTGTGCTGGCCCGTTGGTCGACGGCGGTGGTCGGGCCGGACATCCACGTCAAGGTCGGCCGCACTCTCTACTCGGTTCCCTGGAAACTGATTGGCCGCCGGGTCGATGTCCGCTCGACCGCCACGATGGCGCAGATCTTCCTCGACGGCGACCTGGTCAAGACCCATGTGGCCCTTGAGCAGGGCAAACGCACCGACAGGACCGACTATCCGCCGGAGAAGATCGCGTTCCAGATGCGCACGCCGATCTGGTGCCGCACCCAGGCATCCGGGTCGGTGACGCCTGCCGGACCGTGGTCGACCAGCTGCTGGAGGTCAACGCGCTCTACCGGCTCCGTGCCGCCCAGGGGATCCTCGGGCTGAAGAAGAAGTACGGCGACGCAAGGCTGGAGGCCGCCTGCGTGAGGGCCATCGCGGTCGGAGATCCGTCCTACCGGACCATCAAGGGCATCCTGATCGCCGGCACCGAGACCGATCCGGAGCCCGAGTCGAGCGGGGACGCGGGAGCCGCTGCCTTCCTCCACGGGCCCCAGCGGCTGTTCGCCTCCGTCGCCCCGTCCGAGACGGCGGATGAGCTCCACGACGACCAGGTCCACGGCGAAGCTGAGGGAAGCATCTGATGAGCGTGATGGATTCTGCCCTGCGTGAGTCGCTGAAGTCGCTGCGGCTCTCGGGGATGCTGGAAACCCTCGATGCCCGCCTGGCCCAGGCCCACGGTGGCGAGCTCGGGCACCTGGACTTCCTGCAGGTCCTCTGCCAGGACGAGATCACCCGCCGCGAGACCGTCGCATTTCAACGGCGTCTGGCCCGGGCGAAGTTCGAGCAGCAGGTCACCCTGGAAGAGTTCGACTTCACCGCCTCCTCAAAGCTGCCGGCCGCCCAGATCCGCGACCTCGGTGCCCTGCGCTGGCTCCACTCCGGCGAGTCGGTCATCCTCTTCGGCCCGGTCGGGGTCGGAAAAACACACGTCGCCAAGCACTCGGTCACCTCGCGGTCCGTCAGGGCGCCCACGTCCGCTTCGCCAAGACCAGCCGCATCCTCGCGGACCTCGCCGGCGGCCATGCGGACCGCACCTGGGACAAACGGATCCGTGAACTCGTACGGCCCGACGTGCTCATCCTCGACGACTTCGCCATGCGCCAGCTGTCCGCGGCACAGGCCGACGACCTCTACGAGCTCGTCTCCGAGCGGCAGGGACGGTCTCTGATCATTACCAGCAACCGGGCGCCCAGCGACTGGTATCCCCTCTTCCCCAACCCCGTCGTCGCCGAGTCGCTCCTGGACCGGCTCATCAACACCAGCCACCAGGTGATCATGAACGGGCCCAGCTACCGTCCGAACAAGCGGCCCAGGAACACAACCGACAAGGCGCACTAGGGTCCGCCGTCCCGGCTTCCCATGGCGACGTCACAACGGCACGAGTTGGCTTGTCAGAGGCATCGGCTAACTTGCGGAACATGGGAAATTCAGGCGGATCATTGACGACCCGGTCCACGGGGGAACTGCACCAGCTCATGCGGGCAGCCGGATTCACGGGCATCGACGACACGGAGGCGTTGGCGGAGGGTTGGCAAGTCACGGACTTCGCCGACGCCGGACGGCGCAGCCTTGCGAACCTCGTCCAGCGAACGGGGACACCGGCCGTCATGGTGTCCTTCCTCGACAGTGATGTGGGGTTCGTCAAGGCTGTCACGCCGGACGGCAATAGCTGGGAGGGCCTGCTCAACCGGGAGACGGCGAAGGGCTACGAGATACCTCTGGAGCATTTCCCCATCGAGCCGGCCGTGGCCGGCGCTCTCGCCTGGTCGGCCGCTGCCGGACTGACGCCCGACGAGGAAGCCATCCGGCAGACGCTCACCGGGTCGGCCCTGTTCGCAGAAGAGCTCTCCTCAGCCCTCATGGTGGCCCTGGGGCTGCCCGGCGCAACCTAGCCCTCTCAAGCCAGGACCTGGGGAAATACGTGAACTTCCCCCTGGGGAATAACGCGATCGTCCACACAGGCCCCAGAGCGGCCCAGACGGCCCCGCTGCGCCCCTCGGATGGATGACGCGGCGGCCGCCGTCGGACCGTGTCGCGCCGGGCTGGGCGACCCTGGAAGAGGGAGCGCGAGGGAGGCCCCGGAGATGGTGCTCAGACCGCCGGTTGAGCCGATGCTGACGCAGGCCGCGGAGTCGGTGCCCGGCCCGGCCGCGCTGCGGGCAGGGGTTGCCTACGAGCAGAAACTGGACGGCCATCGGGCCATCGTCTTCACTGCGGCCGGGCGGCGCGGTGTTGGTGCAGACCCGTCGCGGATCGCTGGTCCAGGACCGGTTCCCCGATCTGGTGGAGGCCGCCGAGCAGTTGCCGCCCGGCCTGGTCCTCGATGGCGAATTGGTCGTCTGGGACCCGGAAGCGGGCCGGCTGTCGTTCGAGGCGTTGCAGCGCCGGGCCGCCACCCGTGGCCGCAGCGCCCCGACCCTGGCCGCACGGTGGCCGGCCTACTTCGTGGCGTTCGACGTCCTGCAACTGGACGGCCAGGAGCTCTTGCAACGCCCCTACGAGGAGCGGCGCGCACTGCTGGAGGAACTGTTCACCGACCACGCCCTGACGGCCCCATGGACGCTGTGCCCGATGACGACAGACTTGGCCAAGGCACGGGAGTGGCTGGAGACCTGGACCGACGTAAGCGGCGTCGAAGGCCTGGTGATCAAGCCCCTGAACAGCCGTTATCTCACCGGATACAGAGGGTGGACCAAGATCAGAAGACGGGACACCACCGAAGCGATCATCGGCGCGGTCACGGGCACCCTGACCCGCCCCGGACTCCTCGTCCTGGGCCGCAACGATGCGGCGGGCCGACTGCGCGCGGTGGGCCGCACGGTAGCGCTGCGCCTGGAGGTGTCCCGGCAGGTTGGCGAGTACCTCACTGCGGCGGGCCCCGGGCACCCCTTCGAGGGGGTGCGGTTCACGGCGGCGTGGGGGAGCCGTGACGTTCTGGACGTGGTGTTGGTCCGCCCGGAACTGGTGGCGGAGGTCAGCGCCGATCGGGCCGTTGACCGGGGCGTCTTCCGTCACCCGCTCCGCTTCAAGCGGCTGCGCATGGACGTGACCGCGGACGATGTCCCGCGGTTCGGGGCCGGGCCGGGCCGGCTGCGGCGGTCGGCTGAGCTTGCTGTTCAACCTTTGATGCCCAGCGCCGATCCCAGACAGATGTGGTGTGGATCGACAGGTCCCTTTGTTGTGCTCGCGAGAATGACGGGTGGATGGCCCCTTCCAGCGTTGTCAGCGGTGGGTGCGATGATCACCGAGGCGGGCGTGAGCTCACCTGTATCTCGACTCGGGGGGCTCGGTTTGAGCACGTGGCAGGAGTTGTCGGCGTCGGTGGAGGATCGTCTGACGGCCATGTCGTCGGGCGAGCGAGGAGTGTTCGCAGCCGGCGCCGCTGAACGGCTCATGAGCTGGCATGAAGCACTGCCCGAAGAGGACCGGGCGCCGTTCACGATGAGCCTGCGGCCGCTGCTGGACTCGGTGTGGGAGGGCTCCCTCGGGGACTCGACCGCCTTCACGGCTGTGAAACGGGGTGTGGCTGAGTACATGCTCAGCGAGTACTGCCACAACGATGGGCAGGACGGTCCCGAGGACGCGGACGACAACGCGGCGGCCGTGACGCTTTTTGCCGCGCACGCCTACCTGTTCGAGTGCTGTGACTTCGCGGTCTGGGCCAGCCGACGGGCCGTGGACGCTGTGGACGAGCACCTTGAGTACCTCGCCGAGCAGGAAGAGGAACTACCCGACCTCGACGAGGCAACCATTGCCGAGCTCCAGCGCCAGCTGCGTGATCTCGACCTCATCGCGGCGTACGCGAAGGATCTGAGGCTTGCCAGTCTCGGGCTTCCTATCGACACCTCGATCCGGCTTCGTGTGGAACTGCGGGTCCCTCTCTCCCGCCGGGACTGAGCTTGTCGCTTCTGGTCCGCTGCCCAGGTCCCCAGATGACGAGGTACCCCCGTGGGGCAGGCGGCCGCGGTGCCGCCTAACGCCGGAAACAGACAGCACCCGATGCCCGTACGGGTACTGCGCTTTCCCATCGGTAGCCGCTGAACCACAGCGGTCGCCACTTTGAATGAAGGGCTTGAGATAGAACATGAGTAAGAGGAACGGAACGCCGCGGATGCGGATGGTTCAGGCGGCCTCCGCTGCCGTCATCGCGGTAGGAATACTCGGAGTCTCCGCAGGCAACGCGGCAGCCGTCGGCGGGACCGTGGTGCCGACGGAAGTGTCTGCGAGTGCGGAGGCTCTGCAGGACAGCCCGAAGGAAGGCGAGAAGGCCCAGGACAGGCCCACTGAGCCGAATGTGGCGGAGCCCGCCCCGGCTGCGGACCCCACGCCTGTCCCGACGCCCGACCCGGGTACGGACCCGACGCCCGACCCGGGTACGGACCCGACGCCCGACCCGGGTACGGACCCGACGCCCGACCCGGGTACGG
>NZ_JBSGXB010000386.1:0-6249 GCF_053609185.1 Streptomyces sp. NPDC054956
GGGGGGCGGGCGGGCCCCCCCCCCCCCCCCCACGGCCGGGTCAGACGAGGTCGCCGCCCGGGAGCTCGACCTTGGCGCCCAGCTCCACGAGCTTCTCCATGAAGTTCTCGTAGCCGCGGTTGATCAGGTCGATGCCGTGGACCCGCGAGGTGCCCTCGGCGGCCAGCGCGGCGATCAGGTACGAGAACCCGCCGCGCAGGTCGGGGATGACCAGGTCGGCGCCCTGGAGCCGGGTGGGCCCGGAGACGACCGCCGAGTGCAGGAAGTTGCGCTGGCCGAAGCGGCAGGCGCTGCCGCCCAGGCACTCCCGGTAGAGCTGGATGTGCGCGCCCATCTGGTTGAGCGCCGAGGTGAAGCCGAGGCGGGACTCGTAGACCGTCTCGTGGACGATCGAGAGGCCGGCGGCCTGGGTCAGCGCCACGACCAGCGGCTGCTGCCAGTCGGTCTGGAAGCCGGGGTGGACGTCGGTCTCCAGTGCGATGGCGTTGAGCGGGCCGCCCGGGTGCCAGAAGCGGATGCCGTCGTCGTCGATCTCGAACGCGCCGCCGACCCGGCGGAACGTGTTGAGGAAGGTCATCATCGAACGCTGCTGCGCGCCGCGCACGTAGATGTTTCCGCCGGTCGCCAGCGCGGCGGACGCCCAGGAGGCGGCCTCCAGGCGGTCCGGGAGCGCCTTGTGGTTGTAGCCGCTCAGGCGGTCCACACCGGTGATCCGGATGGTCCGGTCGGTGTCGACGGAGATGATGGCGCCCATCTTCTGCAGGACGCAGATGAGGTCCTCGATCTCCGGCTCCACGGCGGCGTTGCTGAGCTCGGTGACGCCCTCGGCCAGGACGGCCGTCAGCAGCACCTGCTCGGTCGAGCCGACCGAGGGGTAGGGCAGGCGGATCTTGCAGCCGCGCAGCCGCTGCGGGGCTTCCAGGTACTGGCCGCCCTCGCGCTTCTCGATGGTCGCGCCGAACTGGCGCAGCACGTCGAAGTGGAAGTCGATCGGCCGGCCGCCGATGTCGCAGCCGCCCAGGCCCGGGATGAAGGCGTGGCCGAGGCGGTGCAGCAGCGGACCGCAGAACAGGATCGGGATGCGCGAGGAGCCGGCGTGCGCGTCGATGTCGGCCACGTTGGCGCTCTCGACGTGCGTGGGGTCGAGGACCAGCTCGCCCGGCTCGTCGCCCGGACGGACGGTCACCCCGTGCAGCTGCAGCAGCCCGCGCACGACCCGTACGTCACGGATGTCGGGAACGTTGCGCAGCCGGCTGGGCTCGCTGCCGAGCAGGGCCGCGACCATCGCCTTCGGTACGAGGTTCTTCGCGCCGCGGACACGGATCTCGCCCTCGAGCGGGGTTCCGCCGTGGACAAGCAGTACATCGTCACTGATGCCGGTCATGAATCTCGCGTTCCGGAGAGGGGTGGGCAGGGGGCCAAGTCAAAAGGGTAAGGGGCACGACCCCCCTGTTCGTGTGGCTGACGGGGCCGTAGGACTGTCATGAATTCGCCACAACACCCTGGGTGCCCGCCAGGTGGCGGAGCGTCTCCTTCCGCGCGGGTTCCCGGCCGGTGGTGCGTGCGCGCCCCGTACTGCCGCGGTGCGCCCTGAGCTGCGCAAGGTCCGATCATCGCGTCGGGTCCCCCTCACGGGCGAATGTGCGAGACCATGTCGGCATGACCGAGGTGTCCTCCCTCACAGGGCGGCTGCTCGTGGCCACCCCCGCCCTCGCGGACCCGAACTTCGACCGCGCGGTGGTGCTGCTGCTCGACCACGACGAGCAGGGCTCGCTCGGCGTCGTCCTCAACCGGCCCACCCCGGTGGGCGTCGGGGACGTCCTGCTGCCCTGGGCCGCGCTGGCCGGCGCCCCCGGAGTGGTCTTCCAGGGCGGCCCGGTGGCCCTGGACTCCGCGCTGGGCCTGGCGGTCATCCCGGGCGAGGAGGGTCCGCTCGGCTGGCGCCGCGTGCACGGGGCGATCGGCCTGGTGGACCTGGAGGCCCCGCCGGAACTCCTCGCGGCGGCCCTGGGCGGCCTGCGCATCTTCGCCGGGTACTCGGGCTGGGGCCCGGGGCAACTGGAGGAGGAACTGGGCGGCGGAGCCTGGTACGTGGTGGACTCCGAACCCGGGGACGTCTCCTTCCCCGATCCGGAACGGCTGTGGCGCGCGGTCCTGCGGCGCCAGCGCAGCGAGCTGGCGATGGTGGCCACCTATCCGGACGACCCGTCGCTCAACTGACCCGGGCGGGGTTCAGTACGCTTGCTCCATGAGCACTCTTGAGCCCGATCGCGGGACTGGTACGGGGACCCTCGTAGAGCCGACGCCGCAGGTGTCCCACGGCGACGGCGACCACGAGCGCTTCGCCCACTACGTCCAGAAGGACAAGATCATGGAGAGCGCGCTCGGGGGCACCCCCGTCGTCGCGCTCTGCGGCAAGGTCTGGGTCCCGGGCCGGGACCCGAAGAAGTACCCGGTCTGCCCCATGTGCAAGGAGATCTACGAGTCCATGGGCCCCGGCGGGGACAAGGACAAGGGCGGCAAGGACAAGTAGTCCGGCCCACCCTGAGCGGGACCAAGGCCCTCGATGCGCTGATGTGCGTCCGGGGGCCTTTTCCGTGCCCGGGGGGCGGGTTAGGGTCGCCGCGTAAGCGCCATGTGAAACGTACGTTGCACATGCTGCAACGGTGGAGGAGTCGAGGCCATGCCCGAGTTGATCCCGCAGCCGCGGTACGCGCGATTCCCGGCCGGCGCCGGCACCTGCGAGCTCACCGACCCGCTGCTCCAGGCCGGACCCGGCACCGGGGCCACGGCGCGCTGGCTGCGCCGCGAGCTCGGCGCGGCCACCGGGTGGGAGCTTCCGGCCCCGGTGGCGGGGGCGTCGTACGGCGACCGCCCGGTGATCCGGCTCGCGCTGCGCCCGGAGATCGCGCGGGGCACCGGCGCCGAGTCGTACGAACTCCATGTGGCGCCCGGCTTCGTACTCCTGGAGGGGGCCGACGGGGCGGGCCTCTTCTATGCGGCCCAGACGCTGCGTCAGCTGCTCGGGCCCGGCGCGTACCGGCGGGCGCCGCTGCCGGGGGCGGTGTGGCGGCTGCCGTACGGGGACCTGCTGGACGGCCCCCGCTTCGGCTGGCGCGGCCTGATGCTCGACGTGGCCCGGCACTTCATGCCGAAGGACGGGGTGCTGCGGTACATCGACCTGCTCGCCGCCCACAAGCTCAACGTGCTGCACCTGCACCTGACGGACGACCAGGGCTGGCGGGTGGAGATCGAGCGGTACCCCCGGCTCACCGAGGTCGGCGCCTGGCGGGCGCGCAGCCGGTGGGGGCACCGGGCCTCGCCGCTGTGGAACGAGACCCCGCACGGCGGCTTCTACACCCGGGACGACATCCGCGAGATCGTCGCGTACGCCGCCGAGCGGCACGTGCGGGTGGTGCCCGAGATCGACGTACCGGGCCACTCGCAGGCCGCGATCGCCGCCTACCCGGAGCTCGGGAACACCGACGTGGTGGACACGGCCGCGCTGGAGGTGTGGGACGACTGGGGGATCAACGAGAACGTGCTCGCGCCCACCGAGGCCGTCCTGCGGTTCTACGAGGGCGTCTTCGAGGAGCTGCTGGAGCTGTTCCCCGTCGAGGTCTCGCCCTTCGTGCACATCGGCGGCGACGAGTGCCCCAAGACGCAGTGGAAGGCCTCGGCGGCGGCGCAGGAGCGCATCCGGGAGCTGGGGGTCGACGGCGAGGACGGACTGCAGTCCTGGTTCATCCGGCACTTCGACGGCTGGCTCGCGGAGCGCGGGCGCCGGCTCATCGGATGGGACGAGATCCTGGAGGGCGGGCTGGCCCCCGGCGCGGCCGTCTCCTCCTGGCGCGGGTACGCGGGCGGGATCGCCGCCGCCGAGGCCGGCCACGACGTGGTGATGTGCCCGGAGCAGCAGGTGTACCTGGACCACCGTCAGGCGGGCGGCGAGGACGAGCCGATGCCCATCGGGTTCGTCCGGACACTGGAGGATGTGTACCGGTTCGAGCCGGTTCCGCCAAAGCTGTCGGAAGAGGCCGCGGCCCACGTGCTCGGCGCCCAGGCCAACGTGTGGACCGAGGTGATGGAGAACCAGAGCCGCGTCGACTACCAGGCGTTCCCGCGGCTCGCGGCCTTCGCCGAGGTGGTGTGGTCCCGGCTGCCGGAGCCGGCGGAGCGGGACTACGCGGACTTCGAGGCGCGGATGGCGGAGCACTACCGGCGCCTGGACGTGCTCGGGGTCGAGTACCGGGCGCCCGGCGGGCCGTTGCCGTGGCAGCGCCGGCCCGGGGTGCTCGGGCGCCCGATCGAGGGAGCACCCCCGAACGTGTGACGACCCCCCGTGCGGATGAGGCGGGGCCGCAGGACGGCGGGTGCCCCGGGCGTCGGCCCGGCGGTTGTGGTGCCTCCGCGGTGCGTCCGTGGTGCGTCCGCGGTGCGCCCGCGCGGCGCCCGAGGCCCGTCCGCCCGGCGGTTGCCGCCCCTCCGCCCGGCGGTTCCGCCGCGTGCGCCGCGTACGTCCCGGTCCGGCCCCCGCCCCGGTGCGGACCCTCGCGTCCGGTGCTCCGGAAGATGTGCCAGAGTTGCCACGTCCCGGCGGTGAGCACGTACCGTACGGCGGACAGGCGTGAGCGCCAGGACCGGGACATCGGGAAGGGGCAGCTGGGTTGACCACGCACGCACCGCAGGCACGGGACACGTCCCAGGGGCCCCGGGACGACCCGCAGGCGGGGAACGCGGCGCAGTCCGTGACGCTGCCGACCTCGCTCGACGAGGCCGTGGCGGCGCTCGCCGCCATGCCCGCCGCCGTCCCCGTGGCGGGCGGCACCGACCTCATGGCCGCCGTCAACGCCGGACTGCTGCGGCCCGCCGCCCTGGTGGGCCTCGGCCGGATCAACGAGATCCGCGGCTGGCAGTACCAGGACGGCCACGCGCTGCTCGGCGCCGGCCTCACCCACGCCCGGATGGGCCGCCCGGACTTCGCCGCCCTGATCCCGGCCCTGGCCGCCGCCGCGCGCGCCGCGGGCCCCCCGCAGATCCGCAACGCCGGCACGCTGGGCGGCAACATCGCCACCGCCGCGCCGACGGGTGACGCGCTGCCCGTGCTGGCCGCGCTGGAAGCCGTGCTCGTCATCGTCGGGCCGGGCGGTTCGCGCCGCGAGATCCCGGTCTCGCACCTGCTGGCCGGGCGGGAGATGCTGCGCCCCGGGGAGTTGATCGGCTTCGTGCGGGTGCCGTTGCTGCACGCGCCGCAGGTGTTCCTGAAGGCCACGGGCCGTACCGGACCGGGGCGCGCGGTCGCGTCCGTGGGGCTCGTACTGGACCCAGCGCGCCGGGGAGTGCGCTGCGCGATCGGCGCGGTCGCCCCGATGCCCCTGCGCCCGCTGGAAGCCGAGCAGTGGGTGGCTTCGTTGATCGACTGGGACGGGGACCGCAGCCTGGCCCCCGAGGCGCTGGAAGCCTTCGGCGAGTACGTCGCGGCCGCGTGCGTACCCGACCAGGGGGAACCGGTGGCTCCCGGAGTACTGCATTTGCGGCGGACGGTGGCCGTGCTGGCACGGAGGGCCCTGGGGAGGGCGCTGAGCTCATGAGTGAGAACGAGAACACGGGTCCCACGGGTCCCGCTTGGGGCTGGGAGCCGGTGCCGCACGGCGGCGAGTACGACTCCGAAGCGACGGCCTTCGTGAAGCTGCCGCAGGACATGCTGGACGCGCTCGGCACCGGGGAGCCGCTGGCCGCGCCCGGGCACGGCTACGTGCCGCCGCCGATGATCGTGCCGCTGGGCACGGCGAGCACCGACCCCTCGGCCACGGGCACGTGGACGATCCCGGTGCAGTGGCCGGAGGCCGGCGCCGCGGCTCCGGTGGACGCGGGTGCCGCCTCGGGCGCCGCTTCCGCTTCGGGCGCTCAGGCGGCCGGGGCGCGGGCGCCGATCCCGGCGTCGGTGCCGATCCCGGCCGCGGTGGCCGCGGCGTTCGCCGAGCCCGCCCCGGAGCCGGTCGAGGAGTCCGCCCCGGCGAACCCCGGCGGCCCGCGCGAATCGGGGGAGACCGCCGAGTGGCGGTTCCCCGAGGCGGCGGCGAGCGATGTGTGGACACCGGGCGGCACGGGGGACACGGGCAGCTTCGGGCAGCTCGCGGGCGACACGGGCGATTTCGGGAACCTGGCCGGTGACACGGGCAGCTTCGGGAACCTGGCCGGTGACACGGGCAGCTTCGGGAACCTGGCCGGTGACACGGGCAGCTTCGG
>NZ_JBSGXB010000387.1:0-6237 GCF_053609185.1 Streptomyces sp. NPDC054956
GAGCCCGGCCGCAGGCACCCGGTCTAGTTGATCCGGTCGGCGGCGAGCTGGGCGGCCAGGGCCGGGATGCCCAGGTTCGTCTCCTGCGCGGGTGTCGCCTGGTAGAGCTTGTTGGTGAGCTGGTACGGGTCGCCCGCGAGGTCGTAGTACTCCCGGAACTTGACCTGTCCGGTGCCGGACACCGTGCCGTTGGTGTCGGTGTGGAGCGCGTAGTACTCCACGTACTGCTTCTCCTTGGAGACGTAGGACGACCAGGTGTCGTGACCGCCCGTGCCGGTGCCCTGCTTCCACCATTCGACGAGCAGGTGGTCCCGGCTGTACGGGGTCAGCAGCGAGGTGCCGTCCTGCGGGGTGTCGGGGGTGATGCCGGCGGCGTCGAGGATGGTGGGCGCGATGTCGATGTTGGCGACGATGCGGTGGTCGACCGTGCCGGCGCCGAGTCCGCCGGCGGGCCAGGAGAGGTAGAACGGCACTTCGTGGGCCGGGCTGTAGGGCACCGACTTGGCCGTCCACCCGTGGTCGGCCCAGCCGAAGCCGTTGTCGCCGATGTAGATGACGAGGGTGTTGTCGAGCTGGCCGAGGGCCGTCAGCTTGTCCTTGAAGGCCTGGACGGCGTCGTCCACGGAGAGCAGGGTCCGCAGCTGTTCGGCGCGGATCTGCCGGCCGTCGGCCAGGGTGCCCGTGGCGTTCTGGATGTAGGCCGGCTTGTCGCTCCGGTCGGCCTCGGGGACGGAGGGCCGTCCGTTCCAGTCGGGGACGGCGGTGCCCGCGTACTTGGGCTCGGGCGTGCGGGGTCCGTGCGAGGCGTACGGGGTGACGTACGCGAACCAGGGGCGGGTGTCGGTGGCCGCCTCGTCCAGGAAGTTCAGCGTCCGGTTCTTGATGATGTTCGTGGTGTAGCCGTTGAGCGTCTGGACGGTCCCGTTGACGTTCCACTTGGCGTCGACGTAGGCCGGCTGGAGCAGCGCGAATTCATCGAAATGCGGCGGCGCGTCCGCGATATTCCAGGAATTGAGGTATTTCCCGAAGAGCCCGGTGCGATATCCGGCCTGTTTCAGATAACGCTGGACGGTGGTGTGCTGGTCGAGCGCCGCCGCGGACGCATTGTTCCGGACACCGTGGTTGTGGGCGTAGCGGCCGGAGAAGACCGAGGACCGCGACGGGGCGCACAGCGGTGTGGTGACGTGGCCGTGGGTGAACTTCACGCCCTGGCCGGCGATCCAGGCGATGGTCTTCTGGATGGCCCAGTCGGTGTGCTTGGGCTGGTCATCCGTGACGATCAGCAGGATGTTCGGGCGGGTGGCGGCCGCCGCGGGGGCCGCCCCCACCACCTGGCCGATCGCGGGAACGGTGGCCGCCGCCGCCGCGGCCGTGCCGGCGAGGAACCCTCTCCGGCTGAACCGCTTGCGGGCACTCTTACTCATGGGTATTTCCTCCTGCGCTCCGAAGGGGCACCTTTACCTCACGAATGGTGTGGCGGCCACTGCCATGCGGAGAGCGTAAAGGGAGCCGAATACCCGTTCAATGTACGGAGTGTGAAATGAGCCGAGGGGGCGGCGGAGCGGCGGGCGCAGGTCAGTCCAGGGCCGGGTGGGCTTCCGGATGCTCGTCCCACCAGGCCCGGTGGAAGGGGTTGTTGTCCACGTTGGCCAGATACGCGCGGGCCGCCGAACGGTAGAAGAGCTCCGCCTGCCGGGCCGAGACGGTCGAGCGGTTCCAGGCGAGGCGGATCCGCCCCATGATGGGGGCGCCGATCAGGGGGCGGATCACCGTGCCCGCCACGGCCGGCGCCGTGGGCTGGCACAGGGAGACGGCGCGGCCGGCGGAGATCAGGTCGTACTGCATCATGCGGTCGGTGATCCGGTAGCGCAGCGAGGGGACGAAGCCCGCTTTGGCGCAGGCCTCGATGAGCGCCTCGGGGCCGCCGTCGTCGTCCTCGATCAGCGTCATCCACGTGTCGTCGGCGAGGTCCGCGAGGTCCAGGGCCTCGAGCCGGGCCAGCGGGTGGCGTGCGGACATCCGGATGCAGAACGGCTCCTTGGGGACCAGGGTCCGGGCCAGCACTCCCCCGGGCAGCGGCACCTCGTGGTCGTTGACCTCGCCGTAGACGATGACGTCGTAGCGGCCCGCGCCGAGCATCCGCACCAGGGCCGTCACCGAGTCCTCCAGGTCCACGGTGATCTCCCGCCCGGACAGGACCAGGTCCTGCTGCGCGATCAGACCGTCGACCAGGACGAGCAGGATGCAGCCCAGGCGCAGCGGGGCGCCCGCCGTGCGGGCCCTCGTCTCGGCGCCCAGGGCGTCCATCTCGCTGAGCACCCGGCGGGCCTTGGCGAGGACGAACTGGCCCAGGGGGGTGGGCTCGACACCGCGCCGGCCCCGGACGAAGAGGTCGCCCCCGGTGACCCGCTCGATCCTGCGCAGCTGGGCGGAGAGCGCCGGCTGCGAGACCCCCAGCCTCCTGGCCGCTCCCCCCAGACTGCCCGTTTCCGCTATCTGGCAGACGGCTTGCAGATGCCTCAACTCCAGCTGCATTCCAGCAGCTTACGCAGCGTCATGCGACGGCACCATAACGCCGGTCTTATGCGCGCAGGGATGTCCCGATCTCGTCATGGACACGCCCATACTCGGCCGCGAACAGCGAGATTCTCATCCCTTTCTCACCCCCCACACGATCGGAGTGGACTCTTGCAGCCCACCAGATGGATGGCCGCCGCCGCGGCCATGGTGCTGACCGCGGGCCTCGCCGGCACGCTGGCCGGCACGGCCGCCGCCGCACAGACGGCGGACCCCGCACCCGGCCAGAGCAGGTCCGAGCGCGCGATCGCCGCGGCCGACGCCGCCGTGCGCAGCGGACTCGACACCCTGGTCAACTCCACGCAGGAGCAGTACGACCGGCACCAGGTCACCCCCTGGGTGCAGGACCTGTACTCGGTCGCCTACGAGCGCACCTACCGCGGCCTGCCGGTCGTCGGCGGCGACGCGGTCGTCCTCGCCGACGGCGAAGGGCGCGTGCGCTCCGTCCAGTCGGCCTCCTCGACGGTGATCGACGTGGCCACCACCCCGTCGGTGAGCGCCAAGGCCGCCGAGGCCACCTCGCGGGGCGAGCAGGTCAAGACCGACCAGGTGCAGAGCAGCCGGCTCGTCGTCAAGCTCAAGGACGACAAGCCGGTCCTCGCCTGGGAGACCGTCCTGATCGGCCGGACCGCGAAGGCGCCCAGCAAGCTCCACGTGTTCGTGGACGCCCGCACCGGCAAGGTCGTCGACCGCTTCGACGAGGTGGTCGCCGGCAGCGGCAACAGCAAGTGGAACGGCCCGAACCCGCTGACGATCGACACCACCGCGTCCGGGTCCACGTACACCCTGCGCGACCCGAACCGCACCGGCCTGAGCTGCGCCGACTACAGCTCCGGCACCGTCTTCTCGAAGTCCACGGACTCCTGGGGCACCGGCAACCCCACCTCCAAGGAGACCGGCTGTACGGACCTGATGTTCGCCGCCCAGAAGCAGTGGGACATGCTGGGCCAGTGGCTCGGCCGCAACGGCGTCAACGGCAGCGGCCGCAGCTTCCCGGCGAAGGTCGGCCTCGGTGACGTGAACGCGTACTGGGACGGCAGCTCGGTGAGCATCGGGCACAACAACGCCAACGAGTGGATCGCCAGCATCGACGTGGTGGCCCACGAGTACGGCCACGCCATCGACTCCAACACCCCCGGCGGCACCAGCGGCCAGGAGGCCGGGCTCGGCGAGGGCACCGGCGACATCTTCGGCGCGCTGACCGAAGCCTTCGCCAACGAGCCGTCCCCGTACGACACTCCCGACTACCTCGTCGGCGAGACGATCAACCTCGTGGGCACCGGTCCGATCCGCAACATGTACAACCCGTCGGCCGTGGACAACGACCCGTCCTGCTACAGCTCCGCGATACCCGGCACCGAGGTGCACGCCGCGGCCGGCCCGCTGAACCACTGGTTCTACCTGCTCGCCGAGGGCACCAACCCCGGCGGCGGCAAGCCCAACAGCAGCACCTGCAACTCGACCACGCTGACCGGCGTGGGCGTGCAGAACGCGGGCAAGATCTTCTACGGCGGCATGCTGCTGAAGACCTCCAGCATGTCCTACAAGAAGTACCGGACGGCGACGCTGAGTTCCGCCAAGTCGCTGGACGCCACCTGCAACCTGTTCAACAAGACCAAGGCCGCCTGGGACGCCATCACCGTGCCCGCGCAGACCGCCGACCCGACCTGCACCCCGACCGGCCAGGACGACTTCTCGCTCGCGCTGAACCCGTCCGCGGGCACCGTCCAGCAGGGCGCCTCGGCGACCACGACCGTGGCCACCGCGATCTCCACGGGCGCGGCCCAGCAGGTGACACTCACCGCGTCCGGCCTGCCGGCCGGGGTCACCGCCTCCTTCAACCCGGCCACCGTGCAGGCCGGACAGTCCTCGACGCTGACCCTGAGCGCCTCGTCCAGCGCGGCTCCCGGGTCCTCGACCGTCGTCGTCAAGGGTCAGGGCACCACCCTCTCCCACACCGTCGACTACGCGCTGACCGTCAGCAGCACCACGCCCACCCCCACCGCGCCGAACATCGACGTGGCCGCGGTCCAGGCGCACCTGACCCAGCTGAACACGATCGCTTCCCAGAACGGCGGCAACCGCCGTGCGGGCAGCGCCGGTTACACGCAGTCGGTGGCGTACATCAAGGGCAAGCTGCAGGCCGCCGGTTACACGGTCACCGAGCAGAACTGCACCTCTTGCACCTACCCGTCGAACAACCTGATCGCCGACTGGCCGGGCGGTCCCGCCGACCAGACGATCATGTTCGGCTCGCACCTCGACAGCGTCTCGGCCGGTCCGGGCATCAACGACAACGGCTCGGGCTCCGCGACCCTGCTGGAGAACGCGCTCGTCCTCGCCCAGAAGAACCCGACGATGACCAAGCACGTGCGCTTCGCCTGGTGGACCGACGAGGAGCAGGGCCTCAACGGCTCGAAGTTCTACGTCAACCAGCTCACCAGCACCCAGAAGGCGGCCATCAAGGCCTACTACAACTTCGACATGGTCGGCTCGCCCAACGGCGGCTACTTCATCAACAACGTCAACTCCACCGCCGCCGCGCCGCTCAAGGCGTACTGGACCTCGCTGAACCTCGCTCCCGAGGAGAACACCGAGGGCCAGGGCCGCAGTGACGACTACTCCTTCCAGCAGGGCGGCATCGCCACCTCCGGCTACGCGGCCGGCGCCAGCGCCCGCAAGACCACGGCTCAGGCCACCAAGTGGGGCGGCACCGCGAACGCGGCGTACGACGCCTGCTACCACAGCTCCTGCGACACCACGAGCAACATCAACGCGACGGTCCTGGACCGCAGCGCCGACGGTGTCGCCTACACGATCTGGAACCAGGCCGTCGGCGGAACCACGCCCGGCCCGGACTTCTCGATCAGCGCCTCCCCGGCCTCCGGCAGCGCGAACCAGGGCGCGAGCACCACGTCCACCATCAACACCGCCACCGTCAGCGGCGCCGCCCAGACCGTCGCCCTCTCGGTGACCGGTGCCCCGGCCGGCACGACCGCCACCCTCAGCCCCACCTCCGTCCAGTCCGGCAGCTCCTCGACGCTCACCGTGCAGGTCGGCGCGAGCACCGCTCCCGGTACCTACACGCTGACCGTCACCGGCACGGGCTCGGTCAGCCACACCACCACCTACACCCTGACCGTCGTGGGCACCGGCTCCTGCACCCCGCGCCAGCTCATCACCAACGGCGGCTTCGAGAGCGGCACCAGCCCGTGGACGGCCACCGCGGGCGTCATCACCAACCAGGCCGGCCAGACCCCGCACGGGGGCTCGTACAAGGCCTGGCTCGACGGCTACGGCTCGACCCACACGGACAGCGCCTCGCAGTCCGTGACCATCCCGGCCGGCTGCGCCTCGTACCAGCTCGGCTTCTACCTGCACATCGACACCGACGAGACCGAGAACACCGTGTACGACACGTTCACGGTCTCGGTGGGCGGCCAGACGCTGGAGACCCTCTCCAACGTGAACGCGGCTTCCGGCTACACGCTCAAGACGTACAACGTCTCGCAGTTCGCCGGCCAGACGGTCACCCTGAAGTTCCAGGGCGTGGAGGACCCGTCCCTCCAGACCTCCTTCGTCGTGGACGACGTCACCCTCCAGGTGAGCTGACGCCCCGGCACCCTGAGCACCACCTGAGCACTGTCTGAGCACCACCCG
>NZ_JBSGXB010000388.1:0-6233 GCF_053609185.1 Streptomyces sp. NPDC054956
CGCACAGCCGGTCCGCGAGGAGGGCCGTCGTGGAGCCCGTCGCGGCCGAGCCCGTCGTGGAGCCCGTGGCCGAGCCCGTCGCCGTGGCCGTCACCGAGCCCGAGCCGGTCGTCGCGCCGGAGCCGCAGCCCGCAGAAACGGTGGTTCAGGCCGCCGAGCCGGAGCCCGCTCCCGAGGCCGCGCAGGCCGACGTACCGCCGACGCCCGAGCCCGCCTTCGAGGCGGCGCCCGTGCTGGAGCCCGTACTCGAACCCGTACGTGAGCCCGTACTCGAATCGGTGCCGGAGCCGGCGGCCGAGCCCGGGGCCACCGACGTACCGGCCGAGGCCGTGACGGCCGACGACGCGCCGGCCGAGGCTGTTCCGGCCGATGCCGTGCCGACGGATGCCGTGCCGACCGACGAGGCGCCGGCCACCGAGGCCGCCCCCGCGTACGCCGACGCCGAGCGCGAGGCCGTCCTGCGCGTCATGCGCGAGCGCCGCGACATCCGCAAGGGCTTCCGCACCGACCCGATCCCGCACGAGGTGCTGCTGCGCGTCCTGGAGGCGGCCCACACCGCGCCCAGCGTCGGCCACTCCCAGCCGTGGGACTTCGTCGTCATCAAGTCCGCCGAGACCCGCCGGACGATGCACGAGCTCGCCCAGCACCAGCGCGAGGCCTACGCGAAGTCGCTGCCCAAGGGCCGGGCCAAGCAGTTCAAGGAAATCAAGATCGAGGCCATCCTCGACACCCCGGTGAACATCGTCGTCACCGCCGACCCGACCCGCGGCGGCCGCCACACCCTCGGCCGGCACACCCAGCCGCAGATGGCCCCGTACTCCTCGGCCCTCGCCGTCGAGAACCTCTGGCTCGCCGCGCGCGCCGAGGGCCTGGGCGTCGGCTGGGTCAGCTTCTTCGACGAGCGCGAGATGGTCCGCGCGCTCGGCCTGCCGGAGCACCTGGAGGTCGTCGCGTACCTGTGCGTCGGCTACGTGGACGAGTTCCCCGAGGAGCCCGAGCTCGCGCAGGCCGGCTGGTCCCAGCGCCGTCCGCTCTCCTGGGTGGTCCACGAGGAGACGTACGGGCGCCGCGCGCTGCCCGGCGAGGAGCCGCACGACCTCCTCTCGGAGACGGTCGCCAGCATCCGCCCGCTCGACGCGAAGGCGCTCGGCGAGGCGTGGGAGCGGCAGAAGCGCATGACCAAGCCCGCCGGGGCCCTGGGCATGCTCGAAATCATCTCCGCGCAGCTCGCCGGGCTCTCCCGGGTCTGCCCGCCGCCGATCCCCGAGCCGGCCGCGGTCGCGATCTTCGCGGGCGACCACGGCGTGCACGCCCAGGGCGTCACCCCGTGGCCCCAGGAGGTCACCACGCAGATGGTCGCCAACTTCCTGGGCGGCGGCGCGGTCTGCAACGCGTTCGCCAACCAGGTGGGCGCCGAGGTCTGCGTGATCGACGTCGGCGTCGCCGGCGACCTGCCCGCCACCCCGGGCCTGCTGCCCCGCAAGGTCCGTCCGGGCACGGCCGACCTCTCGACCGGCCCGGCGATGACCCGCGAGGAAGCGATCGCGGCCATCGAGGTCGGCATCGAGACGGCCCGCGACCTGGTCGCGGCAGGCAACAAGGCCCTCCTGACGGGCGAGATGGGCATCGCGAACACCACGGTGTCCGCCGCGCTCATCTCGGTCTTCACGGGCGTGGACCCGGCGGAGGTGACGGGCCGCGGCACCGGCATCAACGACGAGACCCACGCCCGCAAGGTCGAGGTCGTCCGCCGCGCCCTGGACCTCCACCAGCCCGACCCGGCGGACCCGATCGGCGTGCTCGCGGCCATCGGCGGTCTGGAGCACGCGGCGATCGTCGGCCTGCTCCTCGGCGGAGCCTCGCTCCGCACCCCGGTCATCCTGGACGGCGTCAGCGCCGGCGCGGCCGCCCTCGTGGCCCGCGCCATCGCCCCCGAGTCCCTCTCGGCGTGCATCGCGGGCCACCGCAGCGCCGAGCCGGGCCACGTCGCGGCCCTGAACAAGCTCGGCCTGCGCCCCCTGGTCGACCTGGACCTCCGCCTGGGCGAAGGCACGGGCGCCCTCCTGGCCCTCCCGCTGGTCCAGAGCGCGGCCCGCGCGATGCACGAGGTGGCCACCTTCGACTCGGCGGGCGTCACCGAGAAGTAGCAGCCCGGCCCTGCCGCCGGACCCGTACGGACGGGCCCGGCGGCAGCACCCGTCAGCCGGTCTCCGGCACCGCCTGGTGGCGCAACCCGCCCTGCGGGACACCGCGGATGCGCCCAGCCTGGTCCCATGGCAGGCACCAGACCGACCGTGGTCGTCCACGCTCCCGATGCCCGGGGCCTTCGTCCCGTCACCGAGGGCGGCGTCCTGCTGGGCAGGGTCTGGTCGCCGCGGGAGCTGCGCCGGCTGCTCCGGCGGACCGGACGCAGGCGGAGCCCGGAGTCGAACCCCGGGTCCGCCCCCGGACCCGACGCCCGGCTCGCCCCCCAGCCCCTCCGCTACGAGGGCCTGGGTGAGCGCGACTGGCCGGACAAGCCCCTGCGCAGGCGGCTGACGGCCACCGCGATGGTGGTGGGCCTGCTCGGCTGCGCGGCACTGCTGATCGGCATCGGCCAGGTGGACGCCTCCGGGTCGACCACCTTCGCGGGCCGCCTGACCGGCTTCCTGCTCGTCCTCGCGGGCCTGGCCCAGGTGGCGGCCGCGCTCGCGGCCTGCGACTTCTTCGGCAAACTGCACTGGCCGTACTCGGGCGTTCCCGTGGTGGTCGGCGCCGTCCTCGCCCTGATCCTCACCACCCTGCTGCTCGTCATGTGGTTCGAGGAGCGCGAGTTCGTCCCCCTGCTGCCCGCCTACGGGCTCCTGTGGTGCTGGTCGGTGTGGGCCCTGTGGATCCTCCACCGGCGGCGGGCCTGGTCCGGGATGAGGTATCCCAAGAGCGTCGTCGCGGGGCTGACGCTCTCCGGCGTGCTGGCCGTCACCAACTTCTCCTACGCCGCTCTCTACACGCCCAATGCGGCCCGGGCACAGCTGATCACGACGGCGACCATCGGGAAGCCGACGGTCAGCCGGGACGGCACCGTCCTGTACGTACCGGTGACGGTGGGCGTGAAGAACACCGGCACGGTGGCCGTGAACGTCGTCGGCAGCGCCTACTGGGTGACCGGGACGTCGACCGTGGCCACCACGTCCGTGTTCCCCGATTTCTGGCGCGAGGCCAAGGTGCTCGACGTGGACGGGGACGCGGAACGGTACGCGCGCCTGACCGGCCGGACCTTGCTGGCCACGGGCACCGTCACGGTCGCGGGCTCGTGGCTCGATCCGGGCTCCGAGCACGCGGAGGAGAAGATCATCCAGCTCCCCGTGGGCGGCGAGCGCCCGGAGTACACCGTGGTCGAGGCGGTGTCCAAGGTCATCAGCATCCGGCAGGACCGCGCCAGGGTCCCCCAGGGTTTCAAGCACCCTGCCTTCTCGTGGAGGACCGCAGAGGCCGCCCCTCCTGCCGTCTGCCGGTCGTTCATGAAGGACTGCTTGCTCTTCCGCGCACGGGTCGAGCACAACAACAACCTCGTCAACGTGACCCGCGGGCCGCGCTACCTCAGCCTCTGGTCCTACCAGGAGCCCGGCGCCGAGAATGTCGAGATCGATGCTGGGATCTCCCGGATCGACCGCCACGGAAACCCTGTCCCTCCCGGGGAGCCGGGGGACCGGTACGGATTCGCGAGCGAAACGTCCCGGGTCTCCCGCATCGCCGTCGACCCGCCGGTCACACCCAAGGCCGCGCCCACCCCGGACGATGAGGCGTCGACCGTTCCGCAGGACGGCGAGGACGGCTGAACCGGCCGTCCGTACCTGGCCGCCGGGCCCCGCCGGGCCGGCGGAGGTCATCGACCGGCCGGGGCGGCGGCCCCCGGGGCGACCGCCGCCCGGGTGGGTCGTATCGTGGACCTCGGACGGGCTACCGCACGTCAACGCCCGATCAGCCGCTCCAGCGACGCAGCGGCCCCGCCGTCACCGCCGCATCAGGAGCCGCAACCGCCATGGGACACCCGGCACACCCCGCCTACCCCGTCGGACTCCGCCTCACGGGCCGCCGCGTCGTCGTCGTCGGCGGGGGACAGGTCGCCCAGCGCCGCCTGCCCTCGCTCATCGCGGCCGGGGCCGACATCCTCCTGATCTCGCCCTCCGCGACCCCCTCCGTGGACGCCATGGCCGAGACCGGCGAGATCCGTTGGGAGCGCCGCCGCTACCAGGACGGCGACCTCGCGGGCGCCTGGTACGCCCTCGTCGCGACCCGCGACAGGGCCGCCAACGACGCCGCCTCCGCAGAAGCCGAGCGCGAGCGGATCTGGTGCGTCCGCGCCGACGACGCCGAGGCCGCCACCGCCTGGACCCCGGCCACCGGCCGCGTCGAGGGCGTGACCGTCGCCGTGCTGAGCGGCAACGACCCCCGCCGCTCCGCCGCCGTCCGCGACGCGGTCGTCGAGGGGCTGCGCGACGGCTCGCTGACGGCCGCCCGCCCGCACACCCCCGGCGTCTCCCTCGTCGGCGGCGGTCCCGGCGACCCGGACCTGATCACGGTCCGCGGACGCCGCCTCCTCGCCGAGGCCGACGTCGTCATCGCCGACCGCCTCGGCCCCCGCGACCTCCTCGACGAGCTCCCCCCGCACGTCGAGGTCATCGACGCCGCGAAGATCCCGTACGGCCGCTTCATGGCCCAGGAGGCCATCAACAACGCCCTGATCGAGCACGCCAAGGCCGGCAAGGCCGTGGTCCGGCTCAAGGGCGGGGACCCGTACGTCTTCGGCCGCGGCATGGAGGAGCTCCAGGCGCTCGCCGAGGCCGGCATCCCCTGCACCGTGGTCCCGGGCATCTCCAGCTCCATCTCGGTGCCCGGCGCCGCCGGCATCCCGGTCACCCACCGCGGTGTGGCCCACGAGTTCACCGTGGTCAGCGGCCACGTGGGCCCCGACGACCCGCGTTCCCTCGTGGACTGGGCCTCCCTCGCCAAGCTCACCGGCACCCTGGTCGTCCTCATGGGCGTCGACAAGATCGGCCTGATCGCCGAGGCTCTGGTCCGCCACGGCCGCCCCGCCGACACCGCGGTCGCCGTCATCCAGGAGGGCACCACCGCCTCCCAGCGCCGCGTGGACGCCACCTTGGCCACGGTCGGCGAGACCGTCCGGGCCCAGGAGGTGCGGCCCCCGGCCGTCATCGTCATCGGCGACGTCGTCAACGTGCACCGGCCCGACGCCCCCTAGGGCAGCAGGCCGTCAGGCCGTCAGTACAACCCCGTAACCGAGCCGTTGGCACCGCACCCAGGACAAGGCAGTATCACCCTGTGGCTGATCTCATCACCGTCGAGGACCCCGACGACCCGCGCCTGCGCGACTACACGGGCCTGACCGACGTAGAACTGCGGCGCAGGCGCGAGCCCGCGGAAGGTCTCTTCATCGCCGAGGGCGAGAAGGTGATCAGACGCGCCAAGGACGCCGGGTACGAGATGCGCTCGATGCTGCTCTCCGCCAAGTGGGTCGACGTCATGCGCGACGTCATCGACGAGCTCCCGGCCCCGGTCTACGCGGTCAGCCCGGAGCTCGCCGAGCGCGTCACCGGCTACCACGTGCACCGCGGCGCCCTCGCCTCGATGCAGCGCAAGCCGCTGCCCACGGCCGAGGAGCTCCTCGCCACCACCCGGCGCGTGGTCATCATGGAGGCGGTGAACGACCACACCAACATCGGCGCCATCTTCCGCAGCGCGGCCGCCCTCGGCATGGACGCGGTGCTGCTCTCGCCCGACTGCGCGGACCCGCTGTACCGGCGCTCCGTCAAGGTCTCCATGGGCGCGGTGTTCTCCGTGCCCTACGCCCGCCTGGAAGCCTGGCCCAAGAGCCTGGACTCGGTCCGCGAGGCCGGCTTCAAGCTCCTCGCCCTGACCCCGCACCAGAAGGCCTCGCCGATCGACGTGGCCGCCCCGCAGACGCTGGAGCGGGTCGCGCTGATGCTGGGCGCGGAGGGGGACGGGCTCTCGACGCAGGCGCTGGTCGCCGCCGACGAGTGGGTGCGCATCCCCATGGCGCACGGAGTGGACTCGCTGAACGTGGGCGCGGCCGCGGCCGTCGCCTTCTACGCGGTGGCCAGCGGCCGCCCGTAGCAATCTCCCCGAGCCGTGGCGGGAAGCGGCGGCCGGAAGTCGTAGCCGGGGCCGAGGGCCCCGGCAAAAGATTTTGGGCCGCCGCGATGCCCAGTGCC